>JBOGFO010000121.1:0-3190 GCA_050743445.1 Acidimicrobiia bacterium | reverse complement strand
CACTCACGCGGGGCGCCGAGGCGGTGGCGGGCCGGGTGAGCACGTCCTTGAGGCACTCACGGGCCGAGCCGGCGGTGCCGGTCAGGTCGGCGGGGTCGAGGGCGGTGGCGGCCGCCACCAGCGCCTGGTGGGCGGCCTCGGACACGGCCGGGTCGAGGGAGCGGGCGGCCAGTCCGAGCACGATGCGCAGGTCGGCGGCCAGGGCGTAGATCTCCCGCCGGCGGACGGCGAGCTCGGCCCGGGCCAGGGTGAAGCAGGGCTCGCCGGCGAAGTCGGTCCGCAGCACCGGCCATTCGATGCCCGACATCTGGTTCGGGATGGCGGGGTTGGCCGCCGCTTCCACCAGCAGGTCGATCGGCTCGCCGCCTTCGGCGGCGGTGTGGAGGACCACGGCGCGGTGGGGGGGTGACATGCCCCAGCGGGGCACCCCGTCACACCAGACGAGGGACTCGCCGCCGTGGGCGACGTGCTCCCGGTAGAAGCCGCCGTTGCGGTGGGTGTGCTCGAGGCGCAGGACGACCTCCTCGCCCCGCCACTCCGCCGGAACGCAGCCGGTCAGCCGGAACCAGGTGGTATCCCACGCCGGCCCCCACGGATCCCCGACGGCGAAGGGCTCGAAGGACCGGCCGCAGACCTCGTCGTAGCTGATCGGCTCGCCACCGACATGGTGGGCCTCGACGGCCAGGGGATGGCCCGGACCGTGGACGGCCGGCTCGACCACTTCGGCCAGCAGCCGGGCTGCTTCGTCTCGGATCTCGTCGTGGGGCTTCACTCAGTGGGTCTCCCGGTTCTGAACCTATCCTTGAGATTCGATAGAGCAGTGGATGTCACCCGCTGAATCGAGGAGAGCACGCACCGTGAGCACCACACACGTGACTGAGCAGGAAGCCCGCAAGGTCGCCGAGGCGGCCCGGGAGACGGACTGGCAGCTGCCCAGCTTCGGCAAGGAGCTCTTCCTCGGCCGGTTCCGGCTCGACCTTCTCTACCCCCAGCCCACACTGCCGCCCGAGAAGGTGGAGGCCGGCGAGGCCTTCATGTCCAAGCTCCGGGCCTTCCTCGAGGAGAAGGTCGATCCCTTCCAGATCGAACGTGACGCCAAGATCCCCGACGACGTCATCCAGGGCCTCAAGGACCTCGGGGCCATGGGCATGAAGATCCCCGAGGAGTACGGCGGTCTCGGCCTGTCCGTCGTGTACTACAACCAGGCCATCGCCCTCACCGGGGCGTGGAGCGGCGCCATCTCCACCCTGCTGTCGGCCCACCAGTCGATCGGGGTGCCCGAGCCGCTGCGGCTCTTCGGCACCGAGGAGCAGAAGAAGAAGTTCCTGCCTCTGGTCGCCCGGACCCACGTGAGCGCCTTCCTTCTCACCGAGTACGACGTCGGCTCCGACCCGGCCCGGATGGGGACGACCGCGGTGCCCACCGAGGACGGCTCCGGCTACATCCTCAACGGCCGGAAGCTGTGGACGACCAACGGCACGATCGCCGACATGCTGGTCGTCATGGCCAAGGTGCCGAAATCGCCCGGGGAAGGGGGTGACCCCGGAAAGCCAGCCCGCCGGGGTGGCATCACCGCCTTCATCGTGGACGCCAAGGCCGAGGGCATCACCGTCGAGCACCGCAACGCCTTCATGGGCCTGCGGGGCATCGAGAACGGGGTCACCCGGTTCGAGAACGTGTTCGTCCCCAAGGACAACGTGGTGGCGGGGGAGGGCCTCGGGCTCAAGGTCGCCCTCTCCACCCTCAACACCGGCCGCCTGGCCCTGCCTGCGGTCGGGGCCGCCACCTCGAAGTACGCCGTCAAGATCGCCCGGGAGTGGTCCAAGGAGCGGGTCCAGTGGGGCCAGCCGGTGGGCAGGCACGAGGCGGTGGCCCAGAAGATCGCCTTCATCACCGGTACGGCCTTCGCCCTCGAGGCCGTCCTCGAGGTCTCGAGCCGCCTGGCCGACGAGAAGCGCAACGACATCCGCATCGAAGCCGCCCTGGCCAAGCTCTACTCCTCGGAGATGGCCTGGAAGGTGCTCGACGAGATGATCCAGGTGCGGGGTGGCCGGGGCTACGAGACCGCCGATTCGCTCCGCGCCCGGGGTGAGCGCCCGATCCCCGCCGAGCAGCTGCTGCGCGACGCCCGCATCAACCGGATCTTCGAGGGCTCGAGCGAGATCATGAAGCTCCTCATCGCCCGGGAGGCGGTCGACGAGCACCTCAAGGTGGCCGGGTCCATCGTCGACCCCGAGGTCGAGACGAAGGACAAGGCCAAGGCCGCGCTGGTGGCGGGCAAGTTCTACGCCCGCTGGCTGCCCAAGCTGGCCGTCGGATCGGGCCAGAACCCGAGCGCCTACGGCGAGTTCGGCTCGCTGGCCGAGCACCTGCGCTTCGCCGAGCGCTACTCCCGCAAGCTGGCCCGCTCCACCTTCTGGGGCATGTCCCGCTGGCAGGCCAAGCTCGAGCGCAAGCAGGCCTTCCTCGGCCGGCTCGTGGACATCGGGGCCGAGCTGTTCGCCATCACCGCCAGCTGCGTCCACGCCCGGAGCATCGCCGAGGAAGATGCTGGTTCTCCGGATGGCCGGGGCGAGTCGGCATACGAGCTCGCCGACCTGTTCTGCAACCAGGCCCGGCGCCGGGTCGACCAGCTCTTCCACGACCTGTGGCAGAACGACGACACAACCAACTACGACGCCGCCCAGAAGGTGCTGGACGACCGTTACACCTGGCTGGAAGAGGGTGTCCTCGATCCGTCGGGTGGCGGACCCATGTTCCGGGAGCAGTGACGCCCACCACCCTCAACCCGAAGCTCATCTCCTGGGCCAGCGACGTCGACCCCGGAACCATCCGGCAGGCGGAGAAGACCTCCCGGCTGCCCATCGTGGAAGGCCACGTGGCGCTCATGCCCGACGCCCATGTGGGCATCGGCGCCACGGTGGGCTCGGTGATCCCCACGAAGGGGGCGGTTATTCCCGCCGCTGTGGGGGTCGACATCGGCTGCGGGATGATCGCCGCCGAACTCGACGTCACCGCCGCCCGGCTGCCCGACTCGCTCCGGCCCCTCCTGTCCCGCATCGAGCGGGCGGTGCCCGCCGGCGTGGGCAAGGGCCACGGCTCGCCCACCGCCCCGGCCGAGCGCTGGCTGGCCACCCACCGGCCCGCCACCGACCTGTCGGAGGCCCAGGAGAAGCGGGCGGCCCAGCAG
>JBOGFO010000120.1:0-3223 GCA_050743445.1 Acidimicrobiia bacterium | reverse complement strand
GTCGTGGCTGGCCGAGGTGACCTACGCCCTCCTCGACCAGGCCTTCGGACCCGTCGGCATCCGCGTGCTGCGGGCAACGATCTCGGCGCTCATCGCCTACCTCGTCTACCGCCTGGCCGCCCGGATCACCGGGTCGAGCACCCGGGCCGCCCTGCTGACGCTGGCCGCCCTGGCCGTGTCGTTCACGCTGTGGTCCGAGCGGCCCCTGCTCTTCGGCGTCCTGGCCATGGTCGTCCTGGTGTGGACCGTCGAGGTCCCCGATTCGCTGGCCGGCCGCCATCCGCTCATCGTCCTGCCGCCGCTGCTGTGGATCTGGGCCAACGTCCACGGCAGCTTCGCTCTCGGCTTCGCATACCTCGGCCTCCATCTCGCCGGCCGGTTCCTCGACGGCGCCCGCCCCTGGCAGGGACGGGAGCGGGTCCTGCTCACCGGCGGGGCCGTGGGGTTGGCCGTCTGTTGCCTGAACCCGCTCGGCCTGACCTTGCTGACCTTCCCGCTCCACCTGCTGTCTCGGGGGGACACCCTCGCCCACATCCTGGAGTGGCGCTCGCCCGACTTCCACAAGATGATCGGCATGTTCTACGCGCTGTGGATCGCGATCTTCTTCGTCGCCATCGCCCGCAACTCACCCCGGGTGTCCCGACGGGATCTCCTGGTGAGCGTGCCCTTCCTCCTCCTTGGGTTGTGGGCCCTGCGCAACCTGGCTCTCGCTCCCCTGGTCGGCCTGCCGATCGTGGCCCGGGCCCTGGCCGCCGACCGGCCCCGGGTCGACTCGAGGCTCCCGCTCAACATCGTCGTGGCCGCCCTGCTGGTCATGCTCGGCGGGAGCGCCGCCGTGCAGGCCACCGGTGACGACGACTTCGATCTGCGACGCTACCCGGTCGAGGCCATGGAGGCGGTGGAGGAGCGGGGCCTCCTCGGTCAGGATCTGTTCACTTCGGACGCCTGGGCCGCCTACCTGATCCACGAGTACTGGCCTGACCAGCACGTCTTCATCGACGACCGCTACGACATGTACCCGGTTGAGCTGTCCGCCGAGTACTTCAGGGTGAGCGGCGCGGAGGAGGGCTGGGACGAGATCCTCGATCGCCGGGGCATCGACGTCGTCGTCTTCAGGGTCGACAAGCCCCTGGCGCAGGTCCTGGACGCCCATCCCGGGTGGGTGCCCGTCCATCGCGACAAACTGGCGGCCGTCTGGAGCCGGAAGGGTGCCAGTTGATCTCGAGGCCGGTAGAGAGTGGGGTCAAGATGGAGAGACGGGTGCCGATCAATCAGGATGTGGCCCCGCCCGAGACTGAACAGACGAACCCTCCCAGCCCACAGCCCTTCGGTAGGCGGGCGGGTGATCGTTCTCCGATGAGGGTCGCCTTGGTGGGTGCCGGCGTGATGGGGTCGCTGCACGCTCGAGTCATTTCGGAGTCTTCTCGGGCCCGCCTGTACGCCGTGATCGATTCTGACTTGGGCCGGGCAACGGCTCTGGCGGACCAGATCGGATGCCGAGCCACGAGCGACCTGGAGGTGGCGACCCGGTGTGATGCCGTCATCGTGGCGACATCCACCGAAACGCATCGGGACGTGGCCCTCCCGTTGATCAAGGCAGGATTGCCGCTCCTGATCGAGAAACCCCTGGCGGTCGAGTACGAGGACGTGGCGGCCATGATCAAGGCGTCGGAGATGCACGACGTCCCGATCATGTGCGGGTTCGTGGAGCGCTTCAACCCGGTCATCAACCTCGCCACCGACATGCTCGACGCGCCGCCGATCCATGTGCTCGCTGTTCGGCACTCCCCGTTCAATCCGCGGGCAAGCTCCAGCGTGGTGGGCGATCTCCTCGTGCACGATGTCGATCTCGCCGTGCACTTCGCCGGCGGAGCCAAGCCCGACCGCGTGGTTGGGACGATGTGGACTCCTCCCGGATCGGAGGTTTCCGAAATTGCGGACTGCACCGTCCGTTTCTCGAATGGAATGGTGGCCACACTGTCTTCGAGTCGTCAGTCGCAGCGAAAAGTTCGCAACCTCACGATCTCCACGCCGAGTCAGCTCATCGAACTCGATCTCCTCCGCCAGGACATCACCGTCTACCGCCATGTCCGCCATGAGCAGGTCGGAGGCCCTTCGACGGCTTACCGGGCTGAGACTGTGGTCGACATTCCTTTCGTACGGCAGGCCGGAGAACCCTTGGCCCTCCAGTTCCAATACTTCCTCGAGCTTGCCGCGGGACGGATCGACCCCGAGGCCGAGCGGTCGCAGCTGCTTCCCGCCCACGACATCATCAGCCGCATCGTGGCCATATGACGGGTCTGCGGCTGTCGTACCTGGTGCCGGTGTACAACGAGGAGCTGACGATACCGGACACCACCAAAGTGCTGGTGGAACGGCTGGCTGAATTCTCCAACTCGGAAGTGGTGCTGATCGAGAACGGGTCGACCGATGCTTCTCCGGCACTGGTGGAGGACCTGGCTCGGACCCTGAGCGGTCCCCATGTCCGGGTGGTGGCGGCCCACTCCGACAAGGGGGTCGGCAACGCGCTGCGCACGGGGATGCAGCTGGCGTCCGGGGATCTCTGGGCGATCACGGCCGCCGACCTGCCCTTTGGGTTCTCAGATCTCGACCAGGTCCTGTCCATGGATCCCCGGCCGGCCCTGGTGATCGGATCGAAGGCCCACCCTCAGTCCCGCATCGGGGCGTCGGCAAAGCGGCGGCTGATGTCATCGGTCTTCCGGCAGGCCCGGGAACTCATGCTCGGTTTGGGAGTCGGCGACACCCAGGGCACGGTCTTCATCGACGGCGCCCTCGGCCGGCGGATCGTTCACCACCTTCAAGCCACGGACTACTTCGTGACCACCGAGCTCATCGCCTTCGCCACCCGGTTCGGCGTGGAACCCATCGAGGTTCCAGTCGATTACCAGGCCCCCCGATCCGGGTCGAAGGTGCGACCGGTCCGGGACGGGACCAGTATGGCGCTGGCCCTGTTCGACCTCCGGCGGCGGCTTGCTCGCGATGCCGCCGGACAAATCGTTTGATCCAAGGGACGGGCGTATGATCCGCGTCTCCTCTCCGCAGTTCGGCCCGGAGGTAGAGGAGCTCGTGCTCTCCGTGCTCCGAAGCGGCCAGGTGGCCCAGGGGCCGATGGTGGAACGCTTCGAAGCGCTCTGTGCCGAGATGGCCGGCGTCGATCACGCCGTCGCCGTGAACAACGGGACGGTGTCCCTCGAGGTGGCAC
>JBOGFO010000119.1:0-11575 GCA_050743445.1 Acidimicrobiia bacterium | reverse complement strand
CCATCCGGGACATCCCCAAGCCCGTGATCGCCGCCGTCAACGGCTACGCCATCGGCGGGGGCCATGTCCTGCACGTGCTGTGCGACCTCACCATCGCCGCCGACCACGCCCGCTTCGGCCAGGTCGGGCCCAAGGTGGGCAGCGTCGACCCCGGCTTCGGCACCGCCTACCTGACCCGGGTGGTAGGTGAGAAGCGGGCCCGGGAGATCTGGTACCTGTGCCGCCAGTACCGCGCCGACGAGGCGCTCGCCATGGGGCTGGTCAACGCCGTCGTGCCCGGTGCGCAGCTGATGGAGGAGACCCGGAACTGGGCCGGTGAGCTGCTCGAGCGCAGCCCCACCGCCCTCAAGCTGGCCAAGACCAGCTTCAACGCCGCCAGCGAGCACATCCGGGGGCTCGGCGCTCTGGGCATGACCGGACTGGCGCTGTACTACGAAACCGAGGAGTCGGCCGAGGGGACCCGGGCCTTCAATGAGAAGCGCGCCCCCGACTTCTCCAAGTTCCGGCGGTGACGGGCCCTCGGCCCGTCGCTCTGGTCACCGGGTCGTCCCGGGGGATCGGACGGGCGGCCGCGCTCGCCTTCGCCCAGGACGGCCACGACGTCGTGATCCACTACCGGCGGGAGTCGGAGGCGGCCGAGGCGGTGGGCAAGGAGGTGGAGGCCGCCGGCGCCGCCGCCCTGGTGGTGGCGGCCGACCTCCAGGACCCCGAAGCCCCGGAACAGATGCTCAATGCCGTAGGTGAGCGCTTCGGGCGCCTCGACGTGCTGGTGGCCAACGCCGCCTCCAGCGTCTTCCGGCCCATTCTCGAGATCGATCCCCGCCACCTCGACCTGACCTTCCGCACCGTGATCCAGTCCTTCCTGCTCCTGGTGCAGGGGGCGGTGCCGTTGATGGAGGGCCGTCCCGGCACGGTGGTGGGGGTGTCGGGGATCGACACGGTGTGGGCCATCGACGACCACGGCCTGCTCGGGATGGCCAAGGCCGCCCTGGAACAGCTCGTCCGCTACCTGGCCGTCGAGCTCGGCCCCCGGGACATCGCCGTGAGCGCGGTGATGCCCGGCTTCGTGGACACCGCCTCCTACACCTACTACCGGGACAACGTGCACCACGCCGGCCCCGAGGCGCTGGAGCAGGAGGCGATCGCCCGCACCCCGGCGGGGCGGATCGCCAATCCGGAGGAGATCGCCGGCATCATCCACTTCCTGACCACCCCGACCGGCCGGTGGATCCGGGGCCAGACGATCGTCGCCGACGGCGGGTTGACGCTGCGGTGAGGGCTCCTGGGCCGGCTGAGCGCTTCGACCTGAGCGGGCGGGTGGCGCTGGTCACCGGTGGGAGCCGGGGCCTGGGCCGGGAGATGGTGCGGGCCTTCGCCGCCGCCGGCGCCGACGTCGTAATCGCCAGTCGCAAGCTCGATGCCTGCGCCGACCTCGCCGCCGAGATCGAGAAGTCGACCGGCCGCCGGGCGCTGGTCCACGCCTGCCACGTCGGCCGCTGGGAGGAGCTCGAAGACCTGGTCGACGCCGCCTACGGGGAGTTCGGCCGCCTCGACGTGCTGGTCAACAACGCCGGCATGTCCCCCGTCTACGACACGCCGGCGGACATCAGCGAGGCCCTGTGGGACAAGGTCCTCGACGTCAACCTCAAGGGACCCTTCCGGCTCAGCGCCCTGGCCGGCCCCCGGATGGCCGAGGCCGGGAGCGGCTCGATCATCAATATCAGCAGCGTGGCCGCCGTCCGGCCCGGGCCCGACGTCATCCCCTACGCCGCCGCCAAGGCCGGCCTCAACGCCATCACCGTCGCCCTGGCCCACGCCTTCGCACCGGCCGTCCGGGTCAACTGCATCATGGCCGGCCCGTTCCTCACCGACATCAGCCAGGGCTGGCAGGCCGGCACCCGCGAGAGCCTGGGCCGCCTGGCCCTCGGCCGGGCCGGGGACCCGTCGGAGATCACCGGCGCCGCCCTCTACCTGGCCTCCGACGCCTCGAGCTTCACCACCGGCGCCGTCATCCCCGTTACCGGCGGCACCCCCTAACCCGTCGCGCGTTAACGAAACCCGGCTGGGAGACGGGTTTGGCTAACGCGGAACGGGGGGTGGGGGGTGGGGGGCCTGGGGGGCCCGGCGCCCGAAGGGTGTCATTACGGGGGAATTGCACGTGGGACGTGCACTTTCCCCGGCAATAAGCAACGTGAACCACACGACGGCGCTCGAGCGACACCCACCCCCTTCGCTGCGCCCTTTGGTGCCTCCCGGCGCCGCCTCCTGGGCCGGGGTTAGGGGCGGCGGGCGGTGAGGAGGAACTCGGGGTGCTCGATGTCCGGCGGACGGCGGGCGTAGTCGCCGGGCTCGACCGAGTACACCGCGAGCAGCTCCAGGCCGGCGGCCGCCACCATGAGGCGCAGCTCCCGGGGGGTGAAGCAGGTCGTCCAGGCGTCGTACTTGGCGGTCCGGGCCTCGGGGTCCTTCACCTCGAAGGTCTCGTGGTGGACGCCGGAATCTACGTCGAAGCCGGGCCCGTCCAGATGGCGGACGGCGAAGTACGACGAGAAGGCGCTGAGGGCCAGGCGCCCGCCGGGCTTGACCGCCCGGGTCATCCCGGCCAGCACCACGCCGTCCGGGTCGAGGGGCGCCCCGGGCCCGCCGGCGAGGCCGAAGGCGCCCTGGCACAGCGAGATGACGGCGTCGAACTCGGCGTCGTAGGCCAGCTCCCGGGCGTCGGCCCGCACGAACGTCGCTCCCGCCGGGGCGTCCCGGCCGGCCAGGTCGATGAAGCGCTCGGAGATGTCGACGCCGACCACCTCGATCCCAGCCTCGGCCAGGGCATGTGCGTGGCGGCCCGGCCCGCAGCCGACGTCGAGCACCCGCACCCCGGGGGCGAGCTCGAGCTCGCCGATCAGGAAGGCGACCTCCTGCACGGTCCCCTTGGTGAAGGAGTACCGCAGGTAGGCCTCGCCCAGGTGGTCGGCCACGTCCTCGAACCAGTGCCGCTCGTCCATCTACCGGACGGTAGTGTCCGCGGATGGCTGAGAACCTGCTTCCCCTGGCCGAGGCCGACCCCACCCGGCCGGCCATCGTCGACGACTTCGCCTCCCTCACCCGGGAGCAGTTCAACACCCGGGTCAACCAGCTGGCCCACGGCCTGCGGGGTGCCGGCCTGGGGCCGGGGGACACCGTGGCGCTCCTGGCCGACAATCGCCACGAGTGGCTGGAGGCGGTGGCCGCCACCGGCTGCAGCTCATGGGTGTTCGTGCCCCTCAACTGGCACTTCACCGCGGGCGAGCTGGCCTACATCCTCGAGGACTCGGGGACCAAGGCACTCCTGGCCGACGCCGGCTTCGCCGACCTGGCGGTGGCCGCCGCCGAGCAGTCGCCCGGAGTCGAGGTCAAGGTCATGTTCGGCGGCGATCCGGCTCCCGGCTTCGCCGATTACGAGGAGCTGCTGGCCTCCTCGCCCGCCACCGAGCCCGAGGACCAGGCCACCGGCGCCTACCTCATCTACACCTCGGGAACCACCGGCCGGCCCAAGGGCGTCAGCTCGACCGCCTTCCAGACCGGCCAGCCCCTGATGGTGCGCCGGTTCATGCTCGAGGGCCTGGCCGGGCTGTTCCAGATGCCCTCGGAGGGGGCGGTCCTGTGCAACTCGCCCCTGTACCACGGGGGCCCGTTCCTCTACACCCACCTGGCCGCCGCGCTCGGCGCCACGGTCGTGCTCCGCCGGCGCTTCGACGCCGCCGAGACGCTGCGGCTCATCGACGAGCACGAGATCACCACCGCCTACTTCGTCCCGACCCACTTCGTTCGCCTGCTCAAGCTGGACGAGGCGACCCGCAAGGCCTTCGACGGCTCCAGCCTCAAGGCCGTGTACCACACCGCCGCCCCCTGCGCCCCCGAGGTCAAGCGCCAGATGCTGGAGTGGTGGGGGCCGGTCATCCACGAGCTGTACGCCGCCACCGAGACCGGGGCGCTCGGCACCTTCGTCACGGGGGCCGAATGGATGGCCAAGCCCGGGACGGTGGGCAAGGCGATGCCGGTGGCCGAGATCCTCATCATCGGGGAGGACGGGCAGCGCCTCGGCCCCAACCAGGAGGGCCAGATCTACATCAAGAACCTGGTGGGCGGGGACTTCGAGTACAAGGGCGCGCCGGACAAGACGGCCGCCGCCCACCTCGAGCCCGGGGTCATGACCGTGGGCGACGTCGGCTACCTCGACGAGGACGGCTACCTGTTCCTGTGCGACCGCAAGATCGACATGATCATCTCGGGCGGGGTCAACATCTATCCGGCGGAGATCGAAGCCATCCTCGTCACCCACCCGGCGGTGGCCGACGCCGCCGTCTTCGGCGTGCCCAACGACGAGTTCGGCGAGGAGGTCAAAGCCGTGGTGGAGCTCGCGCCCGGTCACGAGGCCTCCGACGAGCTCGCAAGTGACCTGCTCAACTTCGCCCGCCAGCACCTCGCTCGTTACAAGGTGCCGCGGTCGGTCGACTTCAGCGAGAACCTCCCCCGCACCCCGACGGGCAAGCTGCTCAAGCGCGAGCTGCGCGACCCCTTCTGGGCCGGGCGGGAGCGGGTGATCTAAGAGCCGGAGGCCGGCTCCATCAGGTCAGTTGGAGGACTGCGACATGCCGGCCAGCAGCGAGGCCAGCATGGCCCGGTCGACCAGCGACGACTTGGGCAGCTGGGCCAGCGCTTTGAGCACCTTGGCCTGCTCGTCGTCGGTGACGGCCGCGTCGAGGAGGTCGAGGAGCACGTCGTTGGCCGCGTAGCGGTCCATCACACCGGTGGGGGCGAAGTCAGCGAGAAGGGCCTGGACCCGGTCGCTGAAGTTGGCCTCGGTGGTCGTCGCCATGTCGATTCCGTTCTCCCCGGTCGTCATCCTGGGGTGGTATCGACCATACCGGTGCCCGACTTGACCCCGAACTGCCAACCGTGAACGCCGGGTGAACACCAACGAGCCGGCCCGAAGGCCGGCTCGTTTGGCCGCAGCTCCCCGTCTCAGATCAGAGGAGGCAGGGGTCAGGTGGCAGGAGCGGTGGTCCCCCCGGTGGGAGCCTTCGGGGCTTCCTCACCGTGGCGGAGTGCTTCGAGCTCCTCCCAGATCTTCACGTCCTTCGTCTCCTTCAGGGTGAGCGAGCCCACCACGAAAGTGATCGAAGCGACGACGATCGGATAAATGAGGCCGGCGTAGATGCTCTTGGTGGCCGAGTTCACATACAAGCCGATCAGCGGCAGCAGCCCTCCGAACACGCCGTTGCCGATGTGGTACGGCAGCGACAGCGACGTGTATCTGACCTTGGCTGGGAAGGCCTCCACCAGATAGGCGGCGATCGGGCCGTAGACCATGGTCACGAAGATCATCTGGATGAAGATGAAGAAGACCAGCAGCGGGAAGTTCGGCTCGCCCTTGCTGGCGGCGTCCACCGCCCCCGCCGCGATGGCCTCCTTGTACGTCTTGTCCGTCTTCGCCACCACCGTGTTGCCGTCGGAGTTCACGGCCGAGAGCTTGGGCTCGCCGGTGACCGCGTTGGTGGTCGACTTGAGGGTGACCACGTCCGATCCCGCCGCCGCCTGCATACCGTGGTAGATCGGGATGTAGAAGACAGCGGCCAGGAGGCAGCCGGCCATCATGATCTTCTTCCGGCCGATCCTGTCGGAGAGTGCCCCGAAGACCACGAACAGCGGCATGCCGAGCAGGACGCCGGCGGCGATGACGACCCGGGACGCCTCGGGCTCCAGCTTGAGGATGGTGGTCAGGTAGAACAGGGCGTAGAACTGGCCGGTGTACCAGACGACACCCTGGCCGGCGGTGGCGCCGAACAGCGTCCGCAGGATCCGCTTCCAGTTCTCCCAGCCCTTGAGGGCGTCCGAGAGCGGCGTCGCCGAGGTCTTCCCGCCCGCCTTGAGGCCGGCGAAGATCGGGGATTCCTTCATCTTGAGCCGGATGTAGAGCGACAGGGCCACGAGGATGGCAGACAGCAGGAACGGCAGGCGCCAGCCCCAGTCGATGAACGCGGCCGGCGACATCGACCGCTGGACGATGATCACGACGATGATGGCCAGGAAGAGCCCCAGCGTGGCCGTGATCTGAATGAAGCTGGTGTAGAAGCCCCGTTTGCTGTCGGGGACGTGCTCGGCCACGTAGATGGCGGCTCCGCCGTACTCACCACCCAGCGCCAGTCCCTGGAGGATCCGGAACACGATGAGGAGTATCGGTGCCGCGTACCCGATGGTGCCGTAGCTCGGGAGGAGCCCGACGGCCGCCGTGCACGTACCCATGATGAGCAGGGTCACCAGGAAGGCGTACTTGCGGCCCACCAGGTCGCCGATCCGCCCGAAGAACAGCGCCCCGAAGGGCCGGACGACGAAGCCGACGGCGAAGGTCGACAGGTACAGCAGGAGCTGCACGGTCTCGTCGCCGGGCGGGTAGAACCTCGGGGCCAGCGTGGTGGCCAGCGTCCCGAAGATGTAGAAGTCGTACCACTCGATGACCGTGCCGGCGGCGGACGCCCCGATCACGCTCCAGATCTTGTATTCCTTACGTGCCATTTCCTCGGCGGATTCGCCGGTCGCGACAGTGGCCACGTCCTGGTCCCCCTGTGTGGTGCCGATGTGGTCGGTAACCCACAGTAAGTGGAAGATTTCGCTTCGCCCATGGGGGAAGCGCCCAGCGCGGCCCAACTTGCGCCGAGCGGGCGATCTGCAGCGACGAACGGACCCCCGAAACGGGTGTTAGCGCTGTT
This sequence comes from Acidimicrobiia bacterium, assembly GCA_050743445.1. GTDB lineage: Bacteria > Actinomycetota > Acidimicrobiia > IMCC26256 > BP-133 > CAWBJP01. The sequence goes on along the minus strand of JBOGFO010000119.1, from coordinate 4,832 downwards.
GGGAAGGGGTGACGAGCCCGTCCAGGAGGCGTTGGAGCGACTCGGCGACCTCGTCGACCGCGGTCTCGAAGACGGTCGTGTTGGCCTTCGAGGGCGCTCGGTAGCCGCTCACCTTCCGGACCAGCTGGAGCGCGGCGCCCCGCACCTCCTCGCTGGTGGGTTCGGTCCCCCGCAGCGTCTTGATGCTCCGGCACATGGTTGACAGGTTACGGCGTGGGGCAAACGTGGAGGATCGGTGGTTAGGCCGGCGCTTCGGGTGGGTAGCCCCCAGGGTGCCGGCCTTTCCGACGTGGCCGCGCGGGCGACCAACCACACCCCCGTCACCCCTTGGCGCTCCCCCTGCAACACGGAGGCTCTTCTGTTGCGCGTTCACCGGAGCATCGCCACGACTCCCGAGGTCATCGAGAGTGCCGGGATGGATCTGCAGCTCCTGCGCTCCTGCCACAGCTGCTGGTACTTCGACACCGAACGCCGGCGCTTCCAGCGTCTGCCCCGTGGGGTCGACGTCGTGCCCGAAGGCGAATGGGCGTCCTACCACCGGCTGGAGATCGACACCTCAGGCTCGTTCATGGTCACGCTCAACGAAGAGGACACCAGCATCCTCCGCTCCTGGGTCCACTTGGAGCCCTGCCCCCACTGTCATGCGGAGGCCCGCACCGAGGAGCTGAAGCTCCAGGCGCTTCGCCGCTAATCGTCTCCGCGCGCGCGGGGTGCCCTCCGGCGCGGGCGACAATGGAAGCCATGACCACCCGACGACCCGGCCGTCTGGGCGCTTTCCTGGCGGCCCTGGTCCTGGCCGGCGCCTGCGCGGGCGACGACGGGCCGGCCAAGCCGGCGACGGGCGCGGCCGCCGCCACCACGACCACCGAGGCGGCTCCCACCACCACGACGTCACCGCCGGAGACCACCACCACGTCAGCGGCTCCGGCGACGACGGCCCCACCGGCGACCACGGCCACGACGGCACCCCCGCCGGCGCCGGCACCGCCTTCCGGGTCCCTGGCCTGGACGAAGTGCGGCAGCCTGCAGTGCGCGACCCTGCGGGTCCCCGTCGACTACGCCAACCCGGGCGGAGGGACACTCGACCTCGCCCTGGCCCGCAAGCCGGCCACGTCATCGTCGAGCCGGATCGGCTCACTGGTGTTCAACCCGGGGGGCCCGGGTGACTCGGGGATCGATGCCCTGCCCCACGAGCTCGAGGTGCTCAACCCCGTCCTGCGCCAGCGCTTCGACATCGTGTCCTGGGACCCGAGAGGCATCGGCCGCAGCGCCCCCATCCGCTGCCGGGAGGCCGGCGGGGGCGGGTCCTCCTCGGGCGACAGCGGCCCGCCGGTCGACCCGATGCCGACCAACGACGCCGACCGCCAGCGCCTGGCCGCCGGCTACCGGGCCTACGGCGACCTGTGCTCCCGGGTCCACGGCACCTACCTCAACTTCGTGGGCACCTCCGGGTCGGCCGAGGACCTGGAGCGCATCCGCCAAGCTCTCGGCGACGAGCGCCTGACGTTCATCGGCCACTCGTCGGGCACCCTGCTCGGCGCCATCTACGCCGAGCGCTACCCGCAGCGGGTCCGGGCGCTCGTCCTCGACGGACCCATCGACCCCTCCCTCGACCTCATCGGCATGACCCGGGCCCAGTCGGTGGCCTTCGAACGGACCATCGACGGGTTCTTCGCCTGGTGCGCGGCCGACTCCGGGTGCGCCTGGAAGCCCGGCGCCGACCTGCGGGCCGGTTTCCTGGCCCTCATCGACCGGGTCCGGAAGGAGCCGCTGTCCGCCCCCGAAGGCGAGAAGGTCGGGGTGAGCCAGCTGATGACGGGGGTCATGGGCCGCCTCTACGCCCGCTCCCGGTGGCCCTCGCTCAGCCAGGCGCTGCGGGCCGCCGAGCAGGGCGACGGCAGCCCCCTGGCCACCTTCTCCAACCGCTACGTGAACAGCGGGGCCTCCAACTTCGCCGATGCCCGCTCGGCCATCACCTGCGCCGACCACCCCGCACCCCGCGACCCGGCCGCCTACCCGGCCCTGGTGGACGCCGCCGCCGCCGAGGCTCCCGTCTTCGGGCCCCTGTTCACCTGGGCCACCATGTCCTGTGGGCTGTGGCCCGTCCCCGCCTCGCTGGCTCCGCACCCGGTGAAGGCCGCCGGGGCGCCTCCGATCCTCGTCGTGGGGACCACCGGAGACCCCGCCACCCCGCAGGCGTGGGCCGAGTCACTGGCCAACCAGCTGGAGCAGGGCGTCCTCGTCCTCCGCCAGGGGAGCGAGCACGTGGCCTACTACTACTCCTCCTGCGTGCGGGGCATCGTCGACGCCTACCTCGTCGACGGGCGGCTGCCGGCGGACCCCACGACCTGCAAGAGCTGATCGGGCCGGTCCGGGCGGCTGAAGGGCGGCCAGGTGGCCCCTCCCGGCCGGAGCACGGCCTCGATCTCCTGGGCCGGTGCCGGCCGGGCGAAGAAGAAGACGATGGCGGTGTCGGAGGAGTCCCGGCCCAGGCCCTGCACGAATCCCTGGTCGATCTTGAGCACGTTGAGCGGGAAGCGCTTCAGGTAGGTGAGCGACGAGTAGCCGGTCCCGAAGTCGTCGATGGCCAGCATCACCCCCACCGACTCGAGGGCGGAGAGGGCGGCGCCGTGGTAGTCGATGTCCTCCATGAAGCTGCTCTCGGGCAGCTCCAGGCACAGGCGGGCCGGGTCCATGGCCGTGGTCTCGAGGACGGTCCGCACCCAGTCGGAGAGCTGAGGTCGACGAAGCTGCTGGGCGGAGAGATTGACCTTGAGGATCAGCGGCGAGTCCGGGCGCTCGTCCTGCCACCGCCGCCACTGCGCCGTGGCCTCCTCCAGCACCCACTGGCCGATGGGGACGATGAGGCCGGTCTCCTCGGCCAGGGGGATGAACGACTTCGGCGGGAGGAGCCCCCGCTCGGGGTGCTGCCAGCGCACCAGTGCCTCGACGGCCATCACCTCACCGGAGTTGAGGCCGATCACCGGCTGGTAGAACACGCGGAGCTCGTCCCGCTCGACCGCCCGGTGCAGGGCGCTCTCGATGTCGATGCGCTCCATGGCCTCGGTGCGCATGTTCTGGTCGAAGAACTCGAAGCGGGCCCGGCCCTCCGCCTTGGCCCGGTACATGGCGGCGTCGGCATCCCGGATCAGGCCCTCGGGATCGTCGGTGGCGCCGCCCACCGCAACCCCCACGCTCACCGAGAGGAAGACCTCCTGGCCGTTGACCAGGAACGGGGCCTCGAACGCCTCGGAGATCCGCTCGGCCACGCTGCCCGCCTCCCAGCCGGCGGCGGCGTCCTCGCAGACGACGACGAACTCGTCGCCGCCGAAGCGGGCCACGGTGTCCTCGGCCCGGACGGCCTCCCGGAGCCGCTCGGCCACGGTCACGAGCAGGGCGTCGCCGGCGGCGTGGCCCCGGCTGTCGTTGAGGAACTTGAACCTGTCGAGGTCGATGAAGAGCACGGCCACGCCGGCGCCGGAGCGTGCCGCCCGGGCCAGCGCCTGGTCGAGCCGGTCGGCGAGGAGGACCCGGTTGGGGAGGCCGGTGAGCGCGTCGTGGAGGGCCTGATGGGCCAGCTCGGCTTCGGCCCGCCGGCGCGTGCTGAGTGCCGCGCCGCAGTAGACGCCGGCCAGTGCGGCCAGGCCGGCCGCCCACGACGGCGATAGGCGCCTCGAATTGCGCGTCACGATCAGCTCTTCCTCGGATCCGGCCCGTCGACTGATCGATGGTAAGGACTGGATGGGCCTTCCAGATATGGCCCGATCGGGGCAACGCCGGCGGGGCACGAACTAGTCACCCGGGACAAACCCGGGCAAAGATCGGACAGTGATCATGGTTCTTCGCCTGGCGGCTCATCGACGATGACCAGGGTGCTGGTGGTGGACGACGAGGCCGGGCTGCGGCGGGCGCTGGCCGCCAACCTCCGGGCGCGGGGTTACGAGGTCGACCTGGCCGTCAACGGGGAAGAGGCCCTGGCCCTGGCCGCCCGGGGACATCCCGACGTCGTCATCCTCGACCTCGGCCTGCCGGGCATGGACGGCGTCGAGGTGGTCCGGGGCCTGCGGGGCTGGAGCGGCGTCCCCATCCTCATCCTCTCCGCCCGGGACAGCGAGCCGGCCAAGGTCGCCGCCCTCGATGCCGGCGCCGACGACTACGTCACCAAACCCTTCGGGATGGACGAGCTGCTGGCCCGGGTGCGCGCCGCCGTGCGCCGGGCCACCCCCGCCGACGAGGCCCCGGTCGTCGAGACCGAGCACTTCCGGATCGATCTCGTTACCAAGCAGGTCACCGGGCCGGAGGGCCCGGTGCGACTGACGCCCACGGAATGGCATCTCCTGGAGGTGCTCGTCCGCCACGCCGGGAAGCTGGTGGGGCACCGGCAGCTGCTCCAGGAGGTGTGGGGCCCGCAGTACGGCGTGGAGACCAACTACCTCCGGGTCCACATCGCCAACCTCCGGCGCAAGCTCGAACCCGATCCCAGCCGGCCCCGCTACGTCCTCACCGAGGCGGGGATGGGCCACCGGTTCGTGGCCGGCCCCGACCCCAGCTGAGGCCGCCGCTGCCGGTCTTTAGAACCAGCCGACGCGGCGCCGGCGGGCCGAGAAGATGTTCCAGGTGAGGCCGACGATGATGGTCAGGGCCATGGCCGACAGGCTGCTGCGGGCGTTGGATGCCGTCAGCTGACGGCCGGCCTGCTTGACCGGCTGCGGCACGGCGATGGCCACTTCCTGGCCGGTTCCCGGGTCGACATCGGCGAGAGCGGGGGCGGAGCCCGCCTCCACGGGGAGGGGCGCCGGCGCGGAGTCGGGCCGGTTCTCCCAGTCCGGGAC
>JBOGFO010000118.1:0-8477 GCA_050743445.1 Acidimicrobiia bacterium | reverse complement strand
CCGGGAGCTGGAGGAGATCCTCGGCGAGCTCCGGGTCCTGCTGCCCGGCGTGGCCGTGCTGTTCGCCTTCCTCCTCACCGTTCCCTTCTCCAGTCGCTTCTCCCGGCTGGCCGGACTGGACCGGGGGGCGTACTTCGTCGGGTTCGTCGCATCGGCGGTGGGGCTGGTGTTCCTGGCCGGGGCGGGCGCCTACCACCGCCCGGGGGAAGCCCTATGACAAGCGCCAGCTCATCCGCTCGCCAGCCACGAGGCGGTCGCCGCCACCGATGACCCCACGCCCCGGGGACGAAGATCGCCGGGGACGCCCATGCCCGATCCCGGGGTCAGCCCGGCCGAGGCCCGCACCATCGCCGCCTACCTGTTCAGCCTGGACTGACGCCCGGGCGCGACCAGGCCGTGGTCGTCGGCGGTGGCGTCGGGAGGATCGTGAGGTCGAGCACGCTGTTGCGCCCACCGAACCCGTTCGCCACCTGCCCGTCGGCGTCGTCGTCGTTGAACCAGCGTCCGTCGCAGTAGTAGCGGAAGGCGTAGCGACGCCCGGCGCACAGGACCACCGAGGCGGTGCGGATCTCCCCCCGCCGCCGCAACCGGGTCGCGCCCGGGTTCCAGGAGTTGAAGTCACCGACGACGAAGACGTGTCCTTCGAACTCCCCTGCGGGCAGGAGGAAGGTGACCTTCACCTTGTCTCCGTTCCTGGTCGCTTCCGTGATGATCACGTGCACCCCCCGGGTCCGGCGGCGATTGGGGTCCGTCCCTGCATCACCCGGCTCCTTCCCCGTACCGACGGGCAGCGCCGCAGCCGGCTCCGGCGGGCCAGTCGACGGGATCCCCCTGGGCCGGATCACGGCACAGCTTCCAGGTCACGACGGCGCCGGCCGGGGGGAGAGCCAGGAAGCGAGGGCCCTGGAAGTGCGGTCGACGGCGATGACAGACACGTTGAACTTCCCATCACGTACCTGGCCTTCCCCGGCCGCCCGGCCCTGAATCACCGGGCGGGGCCCGGTGGTGCCGGACGCCGGCGTGGGTGCGTTCGCGCCGACCGGCGGTGGGTAGAGAGGCGTTGCGGGGCAAGCCCTCCCAACTCGGATCGTGAGGACCCATGGACATGCGACACATCGTGATCGGCCTCGACGGGTCGGCCGGGTCGGCCGCCGCGGCCCGCTGGTGCGCGCAGCTCGCCCGGGCCACGGGGTCCGAGGTCACGGCCGTCCACGGCCTCGGCGCCATGTCCGAGCTACTCCTCGGCATCCCGCCGTCGAGCCTGCGGGACTGGAAGGAGGAGCTGCGACCCGCGCTCCACCAATGGTGCGAGCCACTCCGGGAAGCCGGCGTGCCCTGCCGTGAAGAGGTGATCGACGACGACCCGGTCGGCGCCCTCATCCACACGGCCGAGGAGCAGCACGCCGACCTCGTCGTCGTCGGCGCCCAGGGACACAGCGGCTTCCTCCACCGGGTGCTGGGCGGCGTCAGCTACAAGCTCGCCCACCACGCCGGCCGGCCGGTCGTCATCGTGCCCTCCGAGGTGCAAGAAGCCTCTTGAGGCGGTCCGTCGTCAGGACTCCGCGCCGCGGTGCCCGAGGTCGGCGAACTCGCCGGCGTCATCGGCGCCGGGCTCAGCTCAGGCACGCTGACGGTGCTGCTGGTATCCGAGGTAGGCACCGGCCGATACGAGGACCACGGCGGCGAGGAATGCCCAGGCGATGCCTTCGAGCACCGCTCGGAGACCCAAAGTCAGGGCGAGGATCACGATGATGGCGAGGACGATCATGGCGGGGGCCCTACCCAACCGTCGCCCGGGCGGACACGTCGGCCGAGCGGCCACAAGCTCCGCAGCGAACAGGGTCCCTGGCGTCGCTGCCTGCCTCCCTCGGCGCCGTTTCAGCGCCGCCCGAGCGGGGAAGTCAGCTTCCCGGGGGTCGATTCCGTCGGAGTGCAAGCGAGGCGATGGCCGTGGACGGTGCGGGCTCGTTGAGGGTTTCGGGTGACGAGTTCTTCGTCGAGTGGCAGCTCGTGACCGCTGGGGTGGACGCGGGCCCCCGGTCGCCGGTCGAAGGCGCACCAGGTGACCCGGGCTTGACCGCCCACCCAGGCGGAGCGGGGATCGACCTGTGGGCGGCGCCTGCCATCGGCTCGCGGGAGGCCGGCCTGCGGGATTCGCCCATGATCCAGCTGGGACGTGTGCGCCCGTGAACGACCGCCGGCACGACGCAGTGGCACTCTCCGACACCGAGCGCCGAGCGTTCGACGAGATCGAGCGGGCGCTGGGCGCCGAACGGAAACCGGCGGAGACGCTCCGCCGGGGCGCCAGGCGCTGGTGGGCCTCGCCGTGGGCCGGCCGGGTACTCCTCGTCCTCGGATCCGCGGTCATGCTGGCGGCCTTCGCCCAGGCGCTCCCTGTCGCGCTCGCCGGCGCTGCCCTCTTCGCCCTTGGGTTGTGGCCGTCGACCACACGTCTCTTCGCCACCCTGGCGGCTCGTCACCAGCGCCCGGCGGCAGCCCCGTGAGTCGCCCGAGGCCGAGGAGCGAGCGCGGGGCCCTGCGGGAGGAAGCCCCATGATCAAACCTCTGCGCATAGCCGGGACGCTGCTCGCCCGAACCGAGGCCCGACTTTCTCCGGGCGCGGAAGCGCTTGGCACCGCCGACCTGATGTTGTTCCGCGGACCGTGCGCGTGGAGCCTGCTGGTGGTGGAACGCCGGGAGTGGATGCACCAGAACGGGACCGGAGCGACGGAAGCGCAGGCCATGGTGTGGGCGGGTGCCTGACCTGGCAGCCGTCGAGGAGTATGTCGAGGACCGCTGGGACGCCGAGGTGTGGTCACAGATCCTCGACGCTGGGCACATCGTGGGGGCAGTCAGCGGTGGTCCACCTGGCCGCTCCTCAGCTGGTCGCGTCGTCCAAGGCCGAGCGGACGGCGGGAAGGACGTCCGGAGGCAGGTCGCCGGCCACGTAGCGGGCCCCGGCGAACCGTTTCAGCTCCGCGATGAGGGGCTCCTCGTCGATGTGGCTCACCAGCAGGGCAAGGGTGGTCGTGCCCGGCTGGATGATCTCGCCGAGTTCGGTGATGAACTGGTCCTTGATGCCGAGGTCGACCGCCTTGGCGGTGACGGCGCCGGCGCCGGCGCCGATCCCGCCCGCGACGACCATCCCGATGGGGCCGCCCAGGAGGAGCCCGAACAGGCCGCTCCACAAGGCGCCCCCCATCGCCGCCTGGCCGGTCTCGAGGTCGGTCGTCTCCTCCATGTCGGTGCGGCCGTCCTCCGCCTTGGTGACAAAGACGGCGTCCTGGACGAGCAGGTGCCCCTGTTTGGTCAAGCGCTGCATGGCCGTCAGGAACTCCGTCGCCCGGAATCTGTCCGGGAAGGAGATCGCCGCCAGGGTCGTACCGTCAGCCATCCGGTTCTCCGTTCGGTCGCAGGGCGCAGCCGCCCCATCGCATCTCCAATACCCCTGGCCCGACGGCCGCCAATCTCGCCCGGTTCCTCGGGGAACCAAGAACCTGCGGACCGGCACGGTCGCTCCCCTGCTGGGTCGTGTGGCAGTCCCTCATCCCATCGGAAGGAGAACCGCTGTGGAGAACGTGATTCTGCTCACCCTGGCCGAGCCCGCTCGCGCCCTGGAGGCGATGGAGGCGTTGCGTCGCCTCTCGGATGAGGGAGCCGTGACGTTGCGGGGCGCCGCGATCATCGAGAGATACCCCGACGGGCGCTGGCGCTTCCCCGAGGAGACCGAGGAACTCTCCTATCAGGGAACCATCACGGGCGGGGCCATCGGCGGGCTGATCGGGTTGCTGGCCGGTCCCGCCGGCCTGCTCCTGGGGGCCACGGCGGGACTTGTCGTCGGTTCGGCAGCAGAAATGAACGACGTCGAAGACGTGGAGACGATCCTCCACGCCTTCCCCCGCAAGGTGCCTCCGGGAGCGACGGCGCTGGTGGCCGATGTCCACGAGGTGGCCCCGGCCGTGGTGGACACGGTCCTGGGTACCTTCGGGGCGGGCATCGAGCGCATGAGCCGAGCCCAGGCGGAGGCCGACATCGCCGCCGCCGAAAAGGCCGCCGCGGCTGACCCGCCCATGCATGACAGCCGCACCGACGACCGGGGAACGGTCACCGGGACGGGCCAGGGCTCAGCCCGATGAGCACGGAGACGCCGATCGGTCTGGGCTCGGAGAGTCCCGGGCCCGTAACGGGATCGTGACCGCGATCCTCGTTCCCGGTTGACCTCGGACGGGAAGAAGATCGAAGACACGAGGCGGCCCCACCGGACCGCCGGGGGGAGACGACATGTTCTTGTTGTGGATGTTCTTCGTGCTGGTCTTCCTGCTGATGCCCGTCGGCTATGGCTGGGGCTACCGGGGCTGGGGGCCGCCGTACCCCGCGTACTACCGGTCCCGCCGGCAGGGAGTGACGGTGCCGGCCGGGGGCCGCTACACCGAGGCTCAGGCCGTCGAAACCACCGAGCCCGAGACGTGGGGCGTCCTGGCCGACATGGTGTGGATCGTCTCGGTGATCGCCGTCGGTTGGCTTCTCTTCGCTTGGATCCTCTGACCGCTGAGCGCATGGGCGCACCCGGTATTCGCCTCGCCCCTCGAAGCGAAGACGTCGGTACCGAACGCGCCAGCCAAGGAAGGACCGGAATGTCGCCCAGGACGATCGCAGCCGCCTGCCTGATGGCCGTCGGGCTCGTTGCCTGCTCCACCAGCGGGGAAGAAGGTAAAGCGGCGGCCAGGGCCACGTCGACGACCACGGCGTCGCCCGACCAGAGGCCAGGTGAGGCGCCGTTCGCCCGCATCCCCGAAATCGTCCGGCGGGTCCAACCGTCGGTGGTGACCGTACTGACAGATCTCGGCGAAGGCAGCGGCGTGATCTGGCGGGCGGACGGCCTGGTGGTAACCAACCATCATGTGGTCAACAACGCCCGCTCCGTGCGACTCGCCTTCGCCGATGGGAAGCGGGCCCCCGCCGAGGTGCTGGCCGGCGACCCGCTCCTCGACCTGGCCGTCCTCAAGACGCCCCGGACCGGGCTCCCCGAAGCGACCTTCGCCACAGGACTACCCGAGGTCGGCGAACTGGCCGTCGCCATCGGCAACCCGCTCGGGTTCGAGAACACCGTCACCGCCGGGATCATCTCGGCCCTCAACCGCGGCATCCCCGGCTCCGCGCCCCGCACCCAGTCGCTGGTGGACCTCATCCAGACCGACGCCGCCATCTCGCCCGGGAACTCCGGAGGCGCCCTCGTCGACAGCGACGGCAAGGTGGTCGGCATCAACGTCGCCTACATCCCGCCCCAGGCACGGGCCGTCGCCATCGGCTTCGCCATCCCGGCCCCCACCGTCGTGGAAGCCGTCGCCGAGCTGCTCGAAGACGGAACCATCGAGCATCCGTTCCTCGGCGTGCAACCAGCCACGCTCACGCCGGAGATCGCCAGGCTCCTCGATGTCGACGTCGAATCGGGGGTGCTCCTCACCGACGTCGAGGCGGGCACGCCGGCCGCCCAAGCCGGAATCCAGCCCGGTGACGTCGTCGTCGCCGTCGACGACAAGCCCGTCCGTTCCGTGGAAGCCTTCCTCGGCGTGCTCCGCGACCGCGACCCCGGCGACAGCATCGAACTCGAGATCGTGCGAAACGGCGAGCAACTCACCGTCCCCGTCGTCCTCGGAGCACGGCCCCTCACATAGCCACATCCAAGCGCCCGTCCGGTTCAAAGATGGCGACCTCGACGTCGGCGAGGAGCCCCCGCAATGGTGGCAGGGCCTGGAACAGGCGACGGGCCGTCCTCGGCACTCTCGTCGCGCTCCGGCGCACCGCTTGGAGGTTCGGTACCCCACCGCTCGATCTCGAGGATGACCGTGCGCTCAAGGCATGGACTGGTTGACCCCTCGACATCCTCGGCGCCTCTCGTGAATGTCAAGACGGTCGCGATGAGGTTGTCGTTGCGTGGTTCTCGATCCTGAGAACAGTCGGCGTACTGGACACCTGATGAGGTCCGCTACGGCCTCACGCTGATCCGAGTGACGACCAATCAGCCGGTCCCGTTCCTGGCGGGTGACAGACTTGTGGATCGGACTCGCGGATCGACTGCTGGACACCATTTCCGGCCTTGACCCGCCTTGGCTTCATATCGCCACGGCCGGCTTGGCCTTCGGTGAGACCGCCGTCTTCCTCGACCTGATCGTCCCCGGCGAGGTCGGCATGGTCGTTGCTGGCACATCAGCGAACCGAGCCGGGTTGTCGGTGGTCCCGGTGGCCGCCGCAGGGGCGTGCGGTGCCGCCATCGGCGACAGCATGTCCTACCTCCCCGGCCGCACGCTCGGCCGCTGGCTCATAATGCGATGGAAGCCCGTGCGGGACCGAGTGACACCACGCATGAAACGCGCCGAATCGTTGGTGGAACGTCGAGGTGGGCAGGCCATCTTCGTGGCTCGCTTCATCGGTCCACTCCGAGCCGTCGCACCTGCGGTCGCCGGCATCGAGCGGATGCCGTACCGGACGTTTCTCCCAGGGCCGAAGCGCCGTGAGCTGCGCGGCCGCCTCAGCGCCCGGCTGGCGCTCCAGTTCGGCCTTGTTCATCTTGGAGCGGCCCTTGATGTTCTTCTCGCGGGCCTCGTGGCAGAGCTGGTCCCGGGTGCGCCACCCGGGCCTCGGTGGGAGCGCAGTCCGCCGCGACGTCACGATGAGATGTCCTCGGTCGAGGTGCTCCTTGGCTCCTTGGCCTCGCCGGCCCGTGCCCGGTTCTTTGTTGACCGTCCGTGCCGCGATCTCTTCGGCGGTGTCCTCGTCCCGGCCCTGGTCCTGCAGGCCCTCTTTGATGGCCGGGAGGTCGTCGGGGTCGGTTGAGCGCCGCCCCGGCGCCTGGCGGGGATGGGTCTTGACCAGCGCGCCGCGGTAGAAGACCTTGACCAGCTGGCGGTCGGCTCGCACCTCGACCCGCTGTCCAATGAGCCCACCGGGGACGGAGTAGAGCGCCTTTGCCACCTCGATGTGATGGTCCCGGTGCACCTTCGGAGTGGCGTAGATGGGCAGGTCATAGGCCGATGTCGGTGCCGGCAGCAACCGGGGCGCTCGACGGCGAAGTGCACGGCCGGGCGGCACGCCGTGGTGCCGTGGATCCGCAGCCCGGCCGTGGTCCGACACCACTCCTCGGCTCGCCGCTGGGCATCGGCCAGATCGATGACTGACCCGAACCCCAAGAGCAGCCCGAGCAACTACTCGTCGCTGGTCTTTGTCCCCAACAATGGGACGGCCAACCAGTGGACCGACTTCGACGCCGCCGCCGACCCCGAGAACCACTGGGGCCTGACCGGTGGGCAGTTCAGGGCCACAAGTGCTCACTCAACGGCACCCGCGCACGTTTGCAGGAGATCAAGGACCTGCTCACCGCGGACAACTACGGCACTCCGGCCGTTGACGTCCCTCGTACACAACGAAAGACGTTCGATTTCGAACTGAACGGGTCAAGCTACGACCTGTACCACGCCAACACAAAACGAAGCCCGGTTCTGCAGAACCGAGCTTCTACTTGTACAGACAATTTGTTGATCAGTTTGAGGGTAGAACATCATTTACGACAGGTCGTGTTCACGCCGCCAAGTCTTCAGGATCTCTCTCTCCTCGGCATCCGCGTCGGCTTGCTGGGATATGCCTTCCTGCTCCAGCTTCTCGTCGTGGGCGAGCTTCCCAGCGGCCTCCTTTGTCCGTCCCTGGGCCATCTCCGAGGCGCTATCGTAGCCACTCCTGGATGCGGTCTCAGACATTGAATCTTCAAAGTTCCCATCGCGCTTTGGCGACATAGCACGCTCCTATATTACTATGTACATATGTGGCGTTCGTGTTTGAAGGCTACCCACGGGGCCCAGCACGAAACGTTTCTGGATGCGTTTCTGGATCAGATAACCAGCCGGACGCGGCTGACCGCACCCCAGCCTGTCCTGCTCTCCTGCCAAGGATGACTCTCGGCGATCTGGCCACGTAGAGATGTCGGGAGGCGCTGAGCAGGGCATCGTCGCGGCACATGATGCTCTCGTCAGCGTGCTGGTCGATCAGCACGTCGGCGAGCAGCTCGCCCGGCTCGAGCAGTCCTCGGATCCGACGAAGCGCAGTCACCTCGTCACCGACGTGGTGGAGCACCATCGACGCCCAGGCGACGTCCGTTTGGCCAAGTGTCTCGAGGCTGGCGGGGAGGTCCACCAGTGGGTCTCCACCCGGCGCGAGTCCGAGCCTCTCGGCGTGAGCCGTCACGTGCTCCAGCATCGTGGCCGACCCATCGACGGCGACGACGCTCGCCGAACCGAACCGTTGGGCCAGGCAGCAGGTGCCGACGCCAGGGTCCGGACCGGAGAGGCCCCGCTTCTCGTCGGCCCGGTGCTAGTTCTCGCTGGGTCGTCCGAGCCTGGGGATCATCAGGAAGCCGGGGCGGGTAGGGGGCGGGTGGCGAGGAACAAGGAGCTGATGATCGACGGTGGTCGGTTCGGATCGGACCA
>JBOGFO010000117.1:0-9512 GCA_050743445.1 Acidimicrobiia bacterium | reverse complement strand
CTGTTCAACGAGCTGCTGCCCCGCCTCGAGTTCCTCGAGCTGGCGGCCGAACCGGAGCTGACCCGGACCCTGTTCGTGGGCGGCCTCAAGCACCTGCCGATCCGTTACCGCCTCCGCCCCGTCCCCGCGTGACGGGTCTGGAACAGGTGGCGGTCTTCGCCGCCGGCCTGGCGGCCGGAGCGATCAACGCCGTGGTCGGCTCCGGCACCCTCATCACCTTCCCCGTGCTCCTCGCCGTCGGCTTCCCGCCCGTGGTGGCCAACGTCTCCAACACCGTCGGCCTGGCGCCGGGCTCGGCGTCGGCCGCCTACGGCTACCGCCGCGAACTGGCCGGCCAGCGTGCCCGCCTCGTCCGCCTCGGCATGGCCTCCCTCGCCGGCGGCATCACCGGCGCCATCCTCCTCCTCGTCCTGCCCGACGAGGCCTTCAAGGCCATCGTCCCCGTGCTCATCGCCCTGGCCTGCGTCCTCGTCGTCGTCCAGCCCGCCCTCGTCCGCCGCCTCCGCCGCGAGGAACCGGGCAGCCAGCGCCATGGCGGGCCGTGGCTGTTCGCCGCGGTGTACGCCACCGGGATCTACGGCGGGTACTTCGGTGCCGCCCAGGGTGTGCTGCTCATCGCCATCCTCGGCCTTGCCCTCAACGAGACGCTCCAACGGATCAACGCCGCCAAGAACGTCCTCGCCGGCCTGGTCAACCTTGTCGCGGCGATGGTCTTCCTCTTCTCGGCCGAGATCGCCTGGGAGGCGGCCGTGATCATCGCCGTCGCCTCCGTCCTCGGTGGCCAGATCGGAGCCCTCGTGGGGCGGCGCCTCCGACCCGCCGTCCTCCGCGGTTTCATCGTCGTCGTCGGCATCGCCGCCATGGTCAAGCTCCTCACCGACTAGTCCCGCCCCTCGTCTGCCAGCGTGCTCATGGCGGGTCGTGCCCTCCTCCGCGGGGCCCGAGGAGCCCCGCCTTCCGGTCGCGCTCGGTCTTGTCGCGGTGGTGGGGCCAACAGAGGGCCTGGAGGTTGTCGAACGTGGTCGGACCCCAGTTGGCCTTGGGGTCCTTGTGGTCCCACTCGAGGTGGTAGCGCCGATCACAGCCGGAGGCGGCGCACGCCACCCCGTCGAAATCGGGCGGGAGGCCGAGGGCCAGGGCGGTGCGGATCTCCGCCTTGATGTGGCGGCCATAGTGGACCACCGTCTCGGTCCGGGTCCCGTCGTGGAGGACGGCTTTCAGGAAGGCGTCCTCAGCCCACTGCCTGACCACGGACACCGGCACCGGACCGCCGCCGATGATGTGGACGGGTTCCCCCGGGTGGGCGTGCCCACGCCGGTAGGCCCGCAGGTCACAGACGATTACCAGATCGGCGGAATGGGCTTTCCCGCGGCCTCCGCCCGCCACGAGGCTCATGAAGGCGTCGGCCGCGTGGGCGTCGCGGCCCTCGGGTGGCCCATGTCGTTTCGCCTGGCGGCGGAGCCGGTCCGTCTCGGCGTCGAGGCGGTTCACGAACGGCACCCCGACCTCGGGTGGCACCAGCCCCTTGAATCCGACCATGCCCATCTCGTCCCGCCAGTGCTGGAACGACCGGGCCGCATGCTGGTGGCGCTGGAGGTCCTCGGGTTCGATCGCTCCCAGCCGGCGTTTCCGTCCCTGGTCCTTGAGGGTCTTGAGGCTCCCGCCCCGGGCGACGGCCAGCATCTCGCCCTCGGAGCCGGGACACGCCGCCTCGGTCCTGGCCACCTCGGCCGCCTGGGCCAGGGACAGCTCGCCGGCGGTCACGGCGGCGCCGGTGTCGGGCATCGCCGCCAAGGCCGTGACCGTGTCCAACACCGCCTTGGCGTCCACGGTCGACGTCCCCGCGGCTCGCGCCAGCCAGTCGGCGGCATCGGCGAACCCCTTGCGGCGATGCGCCCCGCACTCGGCGGCCCGAGCCGCGAACCGAGCTCGAGCCGCGGCGCACGCCTTCTCGGTCGCCGCCAATTCCTCTGCCGCCGCGGCGCAGTCCTCCCCGGCCGACAGGCGCGGATCGGACGTCACCAGCAGCTGCCGGAAGCCTCGGGCTGCAGCCAACAGACCAGCGGACACCGCACCTCCTCCACCGCCCGGCGCGCGTCATCAGCGCCGAAAATCCCAATCGGTACGAAGGAGGGCCGTCACGCCCGGCAACCTCGAGGCGGACCGTACGCTATCGAACGCCCGTACGAAATGTCAAGAGCGTTATTTGCCCGGGGGCAAGGTGCCGAGGGCCCGGCGAAGGTCAGGCCGGCTTGATGTTGGCGTTGTGACGGAAGACGTTGCCGGGGTCGTACTCGCGCTTGATCCTCGCCAGGCGCTCGTACTTGGCCGGGCCGTACGAGGCGCGCATCCGGTCGTCCTCGATCTCGGTCATGGAGTTGACGTAGCTGCCGATGCCGATGGTGTGCGGGCTGAGTGCCTCCCAGAACGACCGCACCCAGGCGCGCTCACCGGCCAGGAGCTCGGGGACGGGGCAGACGCCGAGGATGAAGACGGCATAGCGGGGTGAGCGCCCGCCACTGAAGGCGGTGTCGTCGTCACCGACCGCCGAGTAGGCGCCATCCAGCCGGTAGAGCAGGAAGAGCGACAAGGGTGAGCTCTTGCCCGGCAGGTGCTCCATGACCACCTGGATCGCCTCGTCGGACAGGTCCTCGACGTAGTTGCCCTTGTCGTAGCAGTGGAAGCCCCAGGCGTTGGCCTCGTCGAGCATCTGCTGCAACGCCACGTAGGGCAGCGAATCCACGAACGCGAAGGCCGGCGGCAGCGCCTCGCGGATGCGCGCCACCGTCTCGGCATGGGCCTCGGCGGACCCGAAGCCGGTGAGCAGCAGGGCGATGCCGAGCTCATGGTGGTGCTCCTCGGGCACGAACGGCGCCGGCGGCGCGTTCATGCCGCCGAAGATGATGCCGAGCTCCGGGGGCAGCGTCGGGATCACGTCCCGGATCAGCCGGAGCGCCGCCGGTCCGTCCTCGAGCCCCCAGAAGAGCATCGCGAGGTGCACGATCGGCCCGACCTCGTGGAGGCGGAACTCGAACTCGGTCACGACTCCGAAGTTCCCGCCCCCACCCCGGAGGGCCCAGAAGAGGTCCGGGTGCTCGTTCTCGTCAGCCCGCAGGACCCTGCCGTCCGCGGTGACGACCTCGGCGGACACGAGGTTGTCGATGCTCAGGCCGGCCAGTCGGGTGAGCCACCCCATGCCGCCGCCGAGGGTGAGCCCGCCCACCCCGGTGTGGCTGACCACCCCCGCAGGCACGGCGAGACCGTGGGCCTGGGTGGCGGCGTCGAGGTCGGCCAGCAAGGCCCCGCCGCCGATCCGGACCCGCTTGGCGGCGGGGTCGACCGTGACCTGGTTGAGCGGGCTGAGATCGATCACCAGGCCGTCGTCCACCACGGACGACCCCGGCATGCTGTGGGCGCCGCCC
Organism: Acidimicrobiia bacterium; assembly: GCA_050743445.1. Classification (GTDB taxonomy): domain Bacteria; phylum Actinomycetota; class Acidimicrobiia; order IMCC26256; family BP-133; genus CAWBJP01. Next base: position 6,090 of record JBOGFO010000117.1, on the reverse strand, counting down.
CGCACGGCGACGGGCAGTCCGTGCTCGGTGGCGAAGCTCACCGCGGTGGCGACATCGGCGGGTGACTCGCATCGGGCGATCACCGCCGGCCGGCGGTCGATGTCGGCGTTCCAGACCTTCCGGGCGTCCTCGTAGGACGGGTCGTCCGGATCGATCACGGAACCCTTCATCGAGCCTCGCAGGGCATCGAGGTCAACGCTGCCGGTCATGGCCATGGCGATCTGCCTCCGGGGGGAGAGGGCTGGGACGCTGCCTTCAGGCGGCCGCCAAGCGTACCGAGTTCAACGACTCCGGGACCGGGGAGCTACCCCTTCCCCCAGAGGATCTCCCAGACCTCGTCGGGCTCCGCCGGCCGCCGTCCGCCGGCGTGCGCCAGCTTCACCACCTCGGCCACCAGATCCTCGTTGCGGGGCGTGCGGGGCGGGGCGAAGTGATCCTCCAGGCCGACCCGGACGTGCCCGCCCCGTTCGATGGCCAGGGCGGCCAGGCCGGCGGCGGCCACATCGCCCCCGAAGACGGCGGCCATCCAGGGCAGCCCCGTGCCCTCCAGCATGGCCAGGTAGGCATCGAGCGCGCCGGGAGTGGCGGGCAGGCCGAAGAGCATGCGGTCGCCCCCCAGGTAGAGCTGGATCTTGGCCCGGGGCAGCGTTCCGGCGGCGTGATGGGCGAGGACGAGGCGAAGCATGCCCGGCTCGAAGATCGAGATGTGGACGGACACCTCCCGGTCCCGGCACCAGCCCAGGATCCAGTCGACCTCGGCGGCGGAGTTGCCGAACAGGTCGGGCCGGGACGCCGGCGGCCCGCCGCCGGCATCGGGGAAGGCGAGGGCGAGGAGGCCGGCGTCGCAGGTGGCGACAGGCGAGAGCCCGGTGTCGTGCAGCTCGACGACGTGGGCGAAGCGCTCCTGGACGGAGCTCGACGGCGTCGCCCCGGCCATGGTGGGGTGGAGGACGAGCCGGGGGTGACGCTCCCGGAGCCGGCGCCACACCGCCACGTAGGGCGCGGCCGCATGCCGGGTGGCGCCCCCGAAGTTCGGCTCGTCGTTGTGGTGGTGGATGATCGACGCCCCGGCGTCGAGGCTGGCGAAGCCCGAGGCCACGATCTCGTCGACGGTGCGGGGCACATGCGGGTTGCGGTCCTTCGTCGTCATGCCGTTGAGGGCGGCTTCGATTACCGTCGGCGGATGCGCAGTCATGGCGCCATTCTTGCCACGGCGCGCCGAGGTCTAGGAGACGCGGGCCCCCATCGCCTCCAGGTCGTCCCTGGCTTCGGCGAAGGCGCGCTGGTAGCGGAACCAGGCGATGGTGTTCCAGGCGTGGTGGACCAGGTGGTAGTTCTGGCCCAGCAGCACGATGTTGAGCACCCGGCCGCCGTAGGCCCGGGTGTCCATGAACCGCTCCCGGCTGTCGTAGGGCCGGTGCGGCAGGTAGTCGAAGGTGTAGGCGAGGAAGGCGACGGAGAGCAGGGCGGGCGCCGTCCACAGCACGAAGAGGTCGCCGCCGTGGCCGGTCAGGATGCAGGTGGTGATGAGGGCCACCAGGGCCACGTCGAGGACGATCTGGGTCACGACCTCCCACCGGTCGCGCCACAGGCGGTTGCCGTAGTATTTGGTGCGGTACTCCCAAAGCGGGGAGAGCACCCGGAAGGGCCGCTGCCACCACGGGCCCTGGCCGACGAAGAAGTCGGGGTCGGCGTCGGGATCGTTGGTCTGGGAGTGGTGCATGAGGTGCACGGCCCGGAAGGTGGGCTGGGCCACCGTGAAGACGAGCGCCGTGGGCCAGCCGAGGATGTCGTTCAGGACGCGGCGCTTGTGCACCAGGCGGTGCACGCTCTCGTGCAGCACCGTGAACCCGAGGTAGCAGGCCAGGGTGTGGGCGGCCACGGTCACCCCGACGGGGAGGGACCGATTGAGGTAGCCGGTCGTGCCCCACACCACCAGGGCGACGTCGGCGGCGAACAGCCACAACGTCGGGTTGCGCCAGACGGGGATGTCGGGCACGCCCCGCAGGGCCCGGTCGACGTTCGGGCCCCGGCGTGAACCGGTGGGTGAACGCCGCGGGATGGAGCGGGGAGAGGGTTCAGCCACTGCCATGGCGCCATCCTCGCCCAGCCGTGATTGGCGGACAACCCGCCGTACCATGGTGGGCGTGCAGCACGACATCCAGGTGAATCTGCTGCGGCGCTTCTTCGAGGCCCGCCAGGCGCGGACGACCGACATGGCGGAGCGGCTCTACCGCAACCCCGCCACCGTCTACACCGATCCGGCCCGCTTCGCCGCCGAGTGGGAGCGCCTGTTCCGCGCCGGTCCGCTGGTCGTCGGGCTGAGCGCCGACCTGCCGGCGGTGGGGGAGTACTTCACCACCGAGGCGGCGGACGTGCCCCTGCTGGTCGTCCGGGGCGAGGACGGCGCGGCGCGGGCCTTCCTCAACGCCTGCCGCCACCGGGGCGGCCGGGTGGCGGACGGCCGCGGACGGCCGGGCCGGGCCTTCACCTGCCCCTATCACGCCTGGTGCTACGACGTGCACGGCCGGCTCGTCGGCCAGCCCTTGGCCCAGGATGCCTTCGAGGAGCTGGATCCGGAGGCGACCGGGCTCATCTCCCTGCCGGTGGCGGAGCGCTTCGGCCTGCTGCTCGTCCGCCCGGCGGGCGGGGCCCCGATCGACGCCGAGGCGGAGCTGGACGGCCTCGGCCCCGAACTGGCCGATCACCACTTCGAGGACCACCGGTTCTTCACCGAGGTGGCGGACACGTTCCAGATGAACTGGAAGCTCGGGATCGACACCTTCCTCGAGGCGTACCACATCTTCTCCCTGCACCGGGCCACGATCGCCGGCGACTTCCTGTCCACCCCGTCGCTGCACGACACGTTCGGGCGTCACAGCCGCCTGATCGCCTTCCGCCGCAGCGTCCTCGACCTGGCCGACACGGACGAGAGCGACTGGCGCCTGCGCGACCACGTCTCGATCGTGTACCGCCTGTCGCCCAACGCCATCCTCAACCTCACCGCCGCCGGTCACTCCGAGCTGTGGGAGTTCCACCCCCGGGGGCCGGACCGGACGCGGGTCTCGATCAAGTTCTATGCACCGGGTGAGGTCGGCTCCGACAAGGAACGGAACTACTGGCAGCGCAACGTCGAGTACACCACCGGCGTGGTCTTCGTCGAGGACTTCCCCCAGCAGGAGACGATCAACGCCAGCCTGCGCAGCGGCCTGCTCCCGGAGCTGATCTACGGGCGCAACGAACCCGGCCTCATCCACTTCCACCAGACCCTGGCCGACCTGCTCCGTTAACGTTCCCGGTGGAGCGGCGGGACGAGGGGGGCGAGACATGGCCATCGGAGGAAGGGCCAGAGTGGCGGCGTCGAGCCTGGCGGTCAGCCTGCTGTGGGCGCCGGTGGGACCGGGGGTGTCAGCACAGGTCGGTGATCTCGCCCCCGAAGTCGTGGGCCAGTGGACCGCGCCGTTCGAGGAAGGCGGCGCCGGGGTTCCCCGGTGCGCCAGCGACACCGACGGCTACATCGTCTGCAAGCCGGCGGCGGCCAACATGTCGGCGCTGCCCGACGGGCGGGTCCTCTACTACAACGGGCTGGAGGGCTCCGAGAACGTCAAGGGCGGGGTCGGTACCGAGCTCGCCCCCTACACCCGCAACGCCGCTGTGCGGATTCTCGACCTCCGGGACGGCACCCCCCGCTGGAAGGTGCCCGCCCAGCCGACCGGGGGCGGCTCCAACCCCGACATCCGGCCCGGCGCGGCCGGCACCGACGACCCGCTGGGGATGGCCGGCGTCCCCGGGCGGCCCGGAGACGGGTTCGTGGGCAGCACCTGGGGGACGCTCGGCGGCCCCGAGCACGCACCCTCGGCCGGCCCGGACGACACCGCCGCCAATGACGAGGAGCTGTTCTGCGCCGACCTCGCCGGCCTCCCCGACGGACGGGTACTGATCGCCGGCGGCATCGACTGGTACAACGAGCCGGTCGCGGCCGACACCAACGACGGCGCCCCGGCCAACGTCGGGTTCGTCGAGCTCGGTGGCATCCGCAACACCCGGGTGTTCGACCCGGCCACCGACTCGTTCATCCAGGCCGGGACCATGCACCACCCCCGCTGGTACCCGACCCTGGTGCCGTTGGCCGACGGCAAGGTGCTGGCCGCCAGCGGCGTGACCAAGCTGGTGAAGAGCACGCAGCTGTCATCGGTGCGCCGCACCGAGACCTTCGACCCGGGCACCCTGTCGTGGAGGGTCAACTACGTCGGCCCGGAGTCGGAGAACACCATGCCGTTCCAGCCCCGGCTGCACCTGATGCCCAACGGCAAGGTGCTCTACACCGGCTCGGGCCAGGCCTGGGCGCCGTTCGGGCAGGCGGTCGACGAGGCGCTGTGGGGCATCCAGCAGTTCTTCGATCCGGCTCAGGCCACCTGGGAGGTCGTGGGCCTCGCCCCCTTCGGCATCCACCGCGACTATCCGTACTCGATCCTCCTGCCCCTCGAGCCGCCGTACGACTCGGGGACCGTGCTGGAGTTGGGCGGCGCGCTGGGGCCGTCACCCGGCGGGGTGGTGGCCGTGCCCTTCGTCACCCGCACCACGGTGGACCGCCAGGGCCGGCTCACCAACCAGATGGCGACCAGCCTCCACGAGGCCCGCTGGTCACCGACCGGGATCCCGCTTCCGGACGGCACCGTGCTCGTCACCGGCGGAGCGCGGAACAGCCACCCGCTCATGCCCGGGACCGACATCCCCGTGCACTCGACCGAGATCTACGACCCGGCCACCGATACCTGGACCGAGATGGCACCCATCTCCCGGGACCGGTCCTACCACTACAGCGCCACGCTCCTGGCCGACGGCCGGGTCCTCATCGGCGGAGGAAACCCGATCGGCTCATTCTTCGGACCGAACCGGGATCTCGGCGAGCCCTTCGCCAACAACGAGCGTGACGCCAGCTTCCAGGTCTACAGCCCTCCCTATCTCTTCCGCGGGCCCCGGCCGGTGATCGACGGGGCTCCGGCCGGCATCGCCTGGGGACGGCCCTTCACCATCACGTCCGGCCAGGCGGGAGAGATCGGCTCCGTCATGCTGGTGCGGGTCCCGTCCCAGCAGCACGTCAACGACAGCGACGCCCGGACGGTCAAGCTCGCCTTCAAGACGGCGGGAGCCCAGAGCCTCGAGGCGATGGCACCGCCCGACGGGACGATCGCCCCGCCCGGCGCTTACTACCTCTTCGTCAACCGGCGTACGGCCAAGGGCCCGGTGCCGTCCGTGGCCCGGATCGTGATCGTGGGGGACGAGGAGGACGCCGCACCGGCCCTCCAGCCTTTCCCCGACGACGCCCCCGGGCCGGTGGGCGGCAGCGCCACACCTGACGATGACACCTCCGCCCCCCGTTCCGTGAACGACTACTGGGAGGCGCGCCGCCCGAGGTAGCCGCCCAGGAAGTCGAGGGTCCGCTCCCAGGCCAGGTCGGCCGACTCCTTGTCGTACATGGAGGGGGCGTCCCAGTTGGAGAAGGCGTGGCCGGCGTCGTAGCGGTGCAGGGTCATGTTGGGCCGGCCCGCCGCCGCCTCGTCCACCAGGGCGATCTGGTCCTCGGGGATGAACGCGTCCCGGGCGCCGTAGTGGAACAGGACCGGGCAGGTGATCTGGTCCATGAGGTTGAGCATGCCGTGGACGCCGGAGCCGTAGTAGGACACGGCGGCGTCCGGCCCCTTCCCGTCGACCCGGCAGCTGGCGGCGAAGAGATAGGCCAGGGTGCCGCCGAAGCAGAAGCCGGCCCCGCCCACCGACCCGGTGCACTCGGGCATGGCCAGGAGGTGGGCCATGGTGGCCGTCATGTCCGGGCCGGCATGGTCCCAGTCGAAGGACTGGACCATGGCGAAGGCGTCGGCCAGGCCGGACTCGTCCTTGCGCTCGAAGCGGGGTTCGAGGCGCCAGAACATGTCGGGGACCAGGGTGACGAACCCTTCGTCGGCCAGGCGTTCGGCCAGCCCCCGCATGTTGTCGTTGATCCCGAAGATCTCCTGGAACTGCACCACCCCCGGGCCCGATCCGGACCCGGGGACGGCACAGAAGGCTTCGAAGGTTCCGCCGTCGGGG
>JBOGFO010000116.1:0-2937 GCA_050743445.1 Acidimicrobiia bacterium | reverse complement strand
TGGCTTCGGCGGCGGCGAAGATCCGGGCCGTGCAGCCGGCCATCTCGACCGGGGGCATCAGCTCGGTGGCGATGCGGTGGGCCAGCTCGTGGAAGGGCCGGCCCCCGGGGCTGTCGGCCCGCTCCAGGGCGAGCGGCACGCCACGGTCGCCTCCGGCGGCCACGCCCGGTTCGAGCGGGATCCGGGCCAGGAGGGGAACGCCGATGTCGGTGGCCAGGGCCTCGCCGCCACCCGACCCGAACAGCGGGTACTCCTCGCCGTGGTCGCAGGTGAAGGCGCTCATGTTCTCGACCACGCCCACCACCTTGAGGTAGGAGCGCCGGGCCATGTCGGCCACCCGGGAGGCGACGCGCTGGGCGGCCAGCGCCGGCGTGGTCACCACCAGCATCTCGGCCCGGGGCAGCAGGCGGGAGAGTCCCATCTGGATGTCGCCCGTCCCCGGGGGCATGTCCACCAGCAGGTAGTCCATGTCGCCCCAGCGGACGTCGGTGAGGAACTGCTCGAGGGCCTTGGTGAGCACCAGGCCCCGCCACATGAGGGCGGTGCCCTCGTCCTCGACCAGGAACCCCATCGAGATGACCTTGAGCAGGCCGTCCGGGCCACCGGGCCGGACACTGGGCACCCGGATCTCATTGGGGTGGATCTTGCCCTCGGTGCCACCGAGGCGGTCGGAGACGCCCAGCATTCGGGGGATGGAGAAGCCCCAGATGTCGGCGTCGAGGACGCCGACGGTGAGGCCCCGGGCGGCGAGGGCGGCGGCCAGGTTGACCGTCACCGACGACTTGCCCACGCCGCCCTTGCCGCTGGCGACGGCCAGGATCCGGGTGGTGAGGGGGATCTCGGTCTCCGGGGCCCGCTCCTGGGCCTTCTTCCGGGCCTTGCCCATGAGGTCGGAGCGCTCCCGGGAGGTCATCTCGCCCATGCTGACCTCGATCCCGGTGACTCCGGGCAGGCCCCGCAGGCGCGACTCGACGTCGTTGCGGATCTGGGCGCGCATGGGGCAGCCGGCGATGGTGAGGGCGATCTGCACCCCGACCACCCCGTCCTCGTCGACGTCCACGTGCTTGACCATGCCGAGGTCGACGATGCTGGCGTGCAGCTCGGGGTCGGTGACGGCCTCGAGCATCCGCCAGACTTCTTCGGGAGTGGGGCGTTCAGCGTTCATCGTGTCCCATTAAACCGGTGTTGACCTTGAAAATATGCCCGGAAAGGGGGTACGGTCAATCACGACATGGATGCGTTGACCGTTTACAAGGCACTGGGGGACGACACCCGCTTCGCCATCTACCGCGAATTGGGCCTGTCGCCGTCGCCCCGATCGGCTGGAGAGCTGGCCGAGCGGCTGGGACTGCACCCCAACACCGTACGTCCCCATCTCGACCGCATGCGCGACGCCGGGCTGGTCGAGGTCGAGACGATCCACCGGGGCACGGTGGGGCGTCCCCAGCTGCGCTACTCGCTGGCCCCCGGAGCTCCGGGGCTCGGACTGGACCCGCCGGCCCACACGCTGCTGGCCGGACTGCTGGCCGCCCTGGCCGAGGGTCAGGGCGCCGACTCCACCGATGCGGCCGGGCTCGGCCGGCGGTGGGGCCGGGAAACCGTGGTTCGCCGCCAGGACGGGCGCGCCTGCATGGCCGCCCTCATGGCCGAGCTCGACCGGCTCGGCTTCGATCCCGTCGAGTCCCGGGCCGGCGGTGGTGCCCGGATGCGGGTGGACTTCCTCCACTGCCCCTTCCGGGAGCTGGCCGAGGCCTATCCCGAGCTGGTGTGCAACCTGCACCGGGGCATCGTCGAAGGTGTGGTGACAGCAGCCGGAAAGCCGGGAATGGTCGAGGATTTCCGGACGTTGGGTGACAGAGACCCGTGCAATGTCACGGTGGCCACCGGGTAGTCTGAGTTACCGAGAGCACCATCAAGGAGGAAGTTCGTGATCACCATCACCGACTCGGCAGCAGCCAAGGTGAAGGAGCTCATCGAGGCCGAAGGCAACGCTGAGCTCGCCCTCCGTGTGGCCGTCCGCCCCGGCGGATGCTCGGGTTTCAGCTACGAGATGTTCTTCGACTCCGAGTTCACCGCCGACGACCAGAAGGCGAGCTTCGCCGGCGTGAACGTCGTCGTCGACTCGGCCAGCCTGGCCTACCTGAGTGGAGCCTCCCTCGACTACAAGGAGGGCCTCATGGGCGCCGGGTTCACCGTGAACAACCCCAACACGACCCGCTCCTGCGGCTGCGGCCAGTCCTTCTCGTAGTCCCCCTCCGATGAGCTCCTGGCTCGTTACCGGCTCGCCGGAGAACTTCGGTCGCACGCGGGAACTGGGCTTCTCGGTCCAGGGCTTCAAGGCGCGCCAACGCAAGAATGTGATCGAGCGGATGCGCCCGGGCGACCGGCTCGTCTACTACATCTCCGGCGCGCAGGCCTTCGGGGGCACCGCCACGATCCAGAGCGAGGGGTTCGAGGACCACGAGGTCATCTGGCGGTCCAAGCCCGGTGAGGACTATCCCTTCCGGGTGAAGATCGCTCCTGACGTGGTGCTCGACGAGGAGCAGTGGGTGCCGTCCGACGCCGTCGCCCCCGGGCTGGCCTACGTGCAGAAGTGGCCTCCCGAGCACTGGAAGCTGGCCTTTCAGGGCAACCTCCGCCAGATCCCCGACGAGGACTTCGCCGCCCTGCGCGAAGCCATCGCCGCCGCCCAGAAGGACTGAGCGCAGGTTCCTAGACCTAGAGGAAGGGCAGCCTCCTAGAGGAAGCTGCCGAGCTGGGCCGACTGCTCGTCGATCCGCTCGAGCTCGGATTCGGCGTCCCGGAGGAGCTTGGTGGCCAGCGTCCGGGCCCGCTCCGCCTCGGGGTCGTCGGGCGTCGGCTCGGCCGGGGTCGACGAGAGCCGCTCGATCAAGGCCTCGACGTCCTCGGGCGCGGTTCCCGGGGCCAGCCTGGCCC
>JBOGFO010000115.1:0-2231 GCA_050743445.1 Acidimicrobiia bacterium | reverse complement strand
AGGGCGAAGGAGTAGCCGATGAACGAGCCGAAGGTGCCGATGTAGAGGAAGGACATGACCCAGGTCTGCCGGTTGCGGAGGGCGGTGACGTACGGCTTCCGGTCCGCCTTGGCCTGGGTGAGGCTGTCCATGGAGCGCCACGCCCCGAAGGCGGCCAGGGCGATGAACGGCAGCCACATGAGCCCGGCGTTGGCCATGTGCACCTCGTGCACCGGGAGCTTCACCGCCGCCGCCGGGACGCCGGCGATGAGGGCCAGGGGCACCAGCAGCTGGGCGGCGGCCACGCCGAGGTTGCCCCCGGCGGCGTTGAGCCCGAGGGCCAGGCCCTTCTTCCGCTCCGGATAGAAGAACGAGATGTTGAACATCGAGGAGGAGAAGTTGCCGCCCCCGAAGCCGGCGGTGGCGGCGCAGAGCAGCAGCACCCAGAACTGGACTCCGTGGCTCTGGCCCGCCAGCCAGCCGCTGGGAACCACGACGGCCAGGAGGAGGGCGGGGACGACCAGCAGGCCGGCGCTGACGGCCGTCCACGTCCGCCCGCCGAAGCGGGGCACGGCGAACGTGTAGGGCAGCCGCAGGAACGACCCGACCAGGTTGGGGACCGCCGTCAGCCAGAACAGCTCGGGCACCGACAGGGCGAGCCCGATGTTGCCGAGGTTGATCACCACGATCGTCCACAGCACCCAGACGCTGAACCCGAGGTGCTCGGCGAGGATCGACCAGATCAGGTTCCGGGCCGCGATCTTCCGGCCGGTGGTCTCCCAGAAGCTGGCGTCCTCCGGTTCCCAGTGGCTGATCCACGGGTCCCGGCGGGCCTTGCGGGCGTGGTGTTCGGGGGCGGGTACGGCGATGTCGGCGTCGATGGTCTGGCTCATGCCCCGAACCTAGAGAGCGTTCGTACCGCCTTCCTTTTCCCCTTTGTTTCCGCCGTGGGAAGAGACGCTTTCCCCCTTCGCTGACCCGGGCGGTGACAGCGCGAGGTCCGGGAAGGAAGCATTCTCACGCCGTTAACAAGCGGGCAACGCGCCGGGAAGAAGCCGCCGCTGGAGTGGGCGACATGCGCAAGACCCTGGTGATGGCCGGCCACGGCATGGTCGGCCACAAGCTGCTCGAACTGCTGGCTGAGCGCGACGCGGGTGAGCAGTGGCGGATGGTCGTCTTCTCCGAGGAGCCCCACGCCGCCTACGACCGGGTCGGCCTCACCTCGTACTTCGACGGCCGCCGGGCCGACGACCTCTCCGTCGTCGCCCCCGGCTTCTTCACCCCCGAGACCCGGGCGCTCCATGTGGCCGACCGGGTGACCTCCATCAACCGGGCCAAGCGCCACGTCGTCTCCGCCGCCGGCCGGGAGGAGTTCTACGACGTCCTCGTCCTGGCCACCGGGTCCTATCCCTTCGTGCCTCCCTTGCCGGGCAAGGACGCTCCCGGGTGTTTCGTCTACCGCACGCTGGAGGACGTCGCCGCCATCGAGGAGTGGGCGGCCGGCTGCCGCCGGGGCGCCGTGATCGGCGGCGGCCTCCTCGGCCTGGAGGCGGCCGGAGCCTTGCGCCGCCTCGGGCTCGACACCCACGTGGTGGAGTTCGCCCCCCGGCTCATGCCCGTCCAGGTCGACGATGGCGGGGCCGCGGTGCTGCGCCGCCGGATCGAGGAGCTCGGGGTCCACGTCCACACCGGCATGCAGACCACCGACGTGCTCACCGACCGGAAGGGCCGGGCCCGGGGCCTGCGCTTCAAGGAGCACGAGGATCTCGACGTCGACATCGTCGTCTTCTCGGCCGGGATCCGGCCCCGGGACGATCTGGCCCGCGCCGCCAAGCTCGAGGTGGGGGAGCGGGGCGGGATCGTGGTCGACGAGGCCCTGCGCACCTCCGATCCCGACATCTGGGCGCTGGGTGAGTGTGCCCTGGTGGGCGGGCGTATCTACGGGCTCGTGGCCCCCGGCTACGAGATGGCCCGGGTCCTGGCCGACCGCCTGTGCGGCGGGGACGCCACTTTCACCGGGGCGGACATGTCCACCAAGCTCAAGCTGCTGGGCGTCGACGTGGCCAGCTTCGGCGATGCCCACGGCGCGGGCGAGGGCTCGGAATCCATCGTCCTCACCGACCCGATCGCCGGGGTCTACAAGAAGCTGGTGGTCGCCGGCGGGCAGATCACCGGCGGGATGCTGGTGGGCGACGCCGCCCTCTACGGGACGCTGGCGGCCATGGCCCGGGGCGACATGCCCACCCCGGAGC
>JBOGFO010000114.1:0-6285 GCA_050743445.1 Acidimicrobiia bacterium | reverse complement strand
CGCCAGGCGGAGTGCGCCGGCCTGCGCGTCGGCCGCATCGACTTCCTCCGAGGCACCCTGACGGTGGCCGAGCAGCTAACGCGCGGACGCCACGGCTCGATGGCCACCGGCGAACCGAAGTCCGACGCCGGCCGCCGCACGCTGTCGGTGCCGCCCGAGTTGATGGAGATGCTCGCCGTCCACCTCGCCCGCCGGGGCATGACCGGCCGGGACCCGGCCGCGTTCGTGTTCGCCTCGCCCGGTGGCGCTCCCCTCGACTACACGAACTGGCGCCGGCGCATCTGGAGGCCCGCCACCGTCAAAGCCAGCCTGGATGGCCTCACCTTCCACGACCTCCGCCGGGCCAACGCGACCGGCCTCGTGGCTGAGGGTGTGGACGTCAAGACCGCGCAGGCCCGCCTTGGTCACTCCGACCCACGGTTGACGCTGGCGATCTACGCCCAGGCGACTGGGGAAGCGGACCGCTCGGCGGCAACCCGTATCGGCGCCCGGTTCCTCCCGCCGAAAGGACCGGCAACGGTCATCCCGCTGCCCGGCACCCCGGCCGGGAAGGACGCATGAAGGTCCGGGACGTAATCAGGCTGATCGAGGCCGATGGCTGGCGGCTCGACCGCCAGGCGGGCAGCCACCGCCAGTACCGCCACCCCTCGAAGCCCGGTACCGTGACGGTGGCCGGCAAGCCAGGCAGCGACCTGAAACCGGGCACCCTGGCCAGCGTGCTGCGGCAAGCAGGCTTGAGAGGACAACCATGACGGGCTACGCCGTGATCATCGAAGGGGAACCAGGCTCCTACTCCGCCTACGCCCCTGACCTCCCCGGCTGCGTCGCCGCCGGAGAGACCCGGGAAGAAGTCGAGGCCCTCATGGCCGAGGCCGTCCGCCTCCATGTCGACAGTCTGCGCGCCCATGGCGAACCCGTCCCCGAGCCCTCGGCGATCGCCGCCACCATCGTCCAGGTGGCGTGACCCGTTACCACATCAACCTGTTCTGGAGCGCCGAGGACGACGCCTGGACTTCCCGGAGTGGCGACCCGATGCCTCCGGCGCGTTACCGCCATCCCGTTTACGCCGACGGTTGAAACACCTCTTCGGGCCGGGGCGAGGGCAACCGATGTGCCATGGATGTGCCATGGCAGCAGAAGAGGGGGCTCGCCGTGTTGGCGATACCCCCTCCGACCTGCTCTTTCTCTGTCGGGACGGCGGGACTTGAACCCGCGACCTCAGCGTCTCGAACGCTGCTACCCGGGCGCGCGAGACCAGCATGGACCGAAGTCACGGCCTATCCGAAGTCCAGGATGGGCAGCTTTATAACGGAGAGGGACGCGGATGAACGCGGGATGGGGCGACTGTGCTGACCGCTTGACCCGCTGGCCTACATCGCCCTTCAGACGAGTCCGCCAATTTCTCCACCGACGCCGTGACCAGCCGCAACACGTGCATCGTCGTGGGCAGGCGGTCGATCCCGTCCGTACCATGTGCCAAGTGGGCATGTCCATCAGGGAATCGGGCCGGGCGACGGCCACGGTGATCTTCACCGATCTCGTCGGCTCGACCGCACTGCGCTCCCGTCTGGGTGAACAGGCCGCCGAGGAGCTGCGCCGCCGGCACGACCACCTGCTAACCGGGGCGGTGGAGGCCCACAACGGGCAGGTCGTCAAGGGCCTCGGCGACGGGGTCATGGCCACATTCCCCGGGGCATCCGACGCGGTCGCCGCCACCGTCGCCATCCAGCAGGCCATCGACCGCCACAACCGCTCGGCCGACGCCCCGGTACCGTTGACCGTCCGCATCGGGATGTCGGCGGGGGACGTGACCTTCGAGGAGGGGGACTGCTTCGGCACTCCGGTGATCGAGGCCGCCCGGCTGTGTGTGGCCGCCTCGGGCGGACAGATCCTGGCTTCCGAGATGGTGCGCTGGCTCGTACGGGGCGGCGGACACCGCTTCTCGCCGCTCGGGGCTCTCGACCTCAAGGGGCTCCCCGAGCCCGTGCCCGCCTGCGAGGTCGCCTGGGAGCCGCTGCCCCGGGCGTCGGTTGCGCTGCCGCCGCTCCTCACCGACGTCGGGCGGATCTTCGTGGGTCGGGACGACGAACTGAACCGGCTGGAACACCTCTGGAAGGAAGCGGTGGACGGCGAACGGCAGGTGGCGCTCGTGGCCGGAGAGCCGGGGGTGGGCAAGACCCGTCTGGGCGCCGAGCTGGCCCGGAAGGTCCACGACGAGGGGGCGACCGTGCTGGTCGGCCGCTGTGACGAGGACCTGGGCGTGCCCTTCCAGCCCTTCGTGGAGGCGCTTCGCCACCTGGTCGACCACGTCGAAGCGAGCGAGCTCCGGCAACGGCTGGGTCGGTATGCCGGCGAACTGGAGCGCCTGCTCCCCGGGCTGAGGGAGCGCCTCCCCGACGCACCGCCGCCTCTGCGGTCCGACCCGGAGACGGAGCGGTATCGGCTCTTCGAGGCGGTGACCGCCTGGCTGGCGGCCAGCTCCGGCCACGAACCGGTGCTCATGATCCTGGACGATCTCCAGTGGGCGGCCAAGCCCACGCTCCAGCTGCTCCGCCACGTCGCCCGCTCGCCCGAAGGGATGCGTCTCCTGATCCTCGGCACCTACCGTGACACCGAGCTGCATCACGACCATCCTCTGGTCGAGCTGCTCGCCGATCTCCGCCGGCAAACGGGCATCGAACGGCTTTCGCTGTCGGGATTCGACCAGGCGGCCGTGGCCGACTTCATGGCCCAGGAAGCCGGCCACGACATGGACGAGGAAGGCCTTGTCCTGGTCAGGGCAATCCACGCCGAGACCGAGGGCAACCCGTTCTTCGTGCGGGAGATCCTCCGCCACCTGACCGAGACGGAGGCCATCGTGCAGCGGGACGGTCGCTGGGTCACCAGCCTGGCCGTCAACGAGCTCGGCATCCCCGAGGGTGTCCGCGAGGTGGTGCGCCGGCGCGTGTCCCGCCTCTCGAGCGACGCCAATCGTGGCCTCCGGGTGGCGGGGGTCGTGGGGACGGAGTTCGAACTTCCGGTCGTCGGGGCGGCCGGAGGCATCGACGAGGAAGCCATGTTCTCGGCCGTGGAGGAGGCGATCGCCGCCCGTCTCGTGCTCGAAGTGCCGGGCCCGGCCGCCTACCGCTTCACCCACGCCTTGGTGCGCGACACGCTCTACGACGAGCTGAGCGCGGCCCGGCGGGTCGCCCTCCACCGCCGGGTGGCCGAGGTCATCGAGGAGCTGCATGGCGGTGCCCTCGACGACCACCTGCCAGCCCTGGCCCACCACTGGGCCCAGGCCTCGGCCCCGACGGCGGACACGGCCCGGGCCGTCGACTACGCCACCCGTGCCGGTGATCGGGCGCTCGCCCAGCTCGCCCACGACGAGGCGGTCGCCTACTACCGCCAAGCGCTCAAGCTGCGGGAGGTGGCCGGGGCACCGCCCGACGGGCAGCACTGCGCGCTGATGATCGCCCTCGGCGAAGCCCAACGTCGGGCCGGTGACCCCGCCCACCGGGACACGCTCCTCGAGGCCGGCCGTCTGGCCCAGCAGGTGGGCGACGCCAGCCTCATCGCCCGCGCCGCGCTGGCCAACCAGCGCGGCCTGTTCAGTCGCCTGGGTGCCGTCGACGGAGAGCGGGTGGCTGCCTTGGAGGCGGCACTCGAGGCCGTAGGGCCATCCGACAGCACGGAACGGGCCCAGCTTCTGGCGGCGTTGGCCAGCGAGCTCCACTTCGCCGGCGACGAGCGACGCCGGGTGGAGCTAGGACGAGAGGGGCTCGCCATCGCCCGGCGCCTCGGGGACATCACCACGTTGGCCGAGGCTCTCGTGGCCCTCTGGCTGGCCACCCTGGATCCCGCGGCCGCCAGTGAGAGGTCGCAGCTCGCTGGTGAGCTGGCCCAAATCGCCGAGCGGATCGGAGATCCCGTCCTCGAGTTCTACGCCGGGTTGGTCAGGTTCCTCACCGGCAGCGAACAGGGTGACATGGCGGCCGCCGATCAAGGACTCGCGACATGTACTCGGATCGCCGATGGTCTCGGCCAACCCCTGCTACGTTGGCGAGCCGCCTACCTGCGGACCCATCGGGCCTTCGTGGATGGGCGCCCCGACGATGTGGAGCGCCGAGCCAAGGAAGCCCTCCGTTTCGGCGAGGCGGCGGGTCAACCCGACGCCGCCGCCTTCTCCGACATCTACCTGCTCCGCATGCTTCAGGACCGCGCCGACGAGGCCGTGGAGCTCATCCGCCCGCTCACCGAGCAGTTCCCCGGAGCGACCGCCTATCCAGCGGGGTTGGCCTGGGCGTGTGCCGAGGCAGGTCGGGTTGAGGAGGCTCGAGCCATCGTGGCCCGCCTGCGGGGGGAGACGTTCGGTGATCTCCCGCGCGACTACTTGTGGTCGTTCACGCTCGTCGTGCTCAGCCGGGCCTGCGCCCGGTTGGGTGACGCGTCCGGCGCCGAGGAGCTGTACGACCTGTTGCGGCCGCACCAAGCGACGATTGTCATCGGCCAGAGCGTCTGGTTGGGCCCCATCGCCTACGACCTCGGCCTGCTCGCCGCCACCCTGGGGCGCTATGCCGACGCCGACGCCCATTTCACCGAAGCGGTGGAAACGCACCTGCGCCTCGGAGTTCAAGGCATGCTTGCCCATACCCGTCTTGAGTGGGCCCGCACGCTGCTCGCTCGCGGGCACCCGCCCGATGCTGAACGCGCCAGGGACTTGCTGGCCCAAGCGCGAGCAACCGCCCGAGACCTCGGACTCGGAAATACCGAGCAGCATGCGGTCGCTCTGCTCCAAAAGTTTCCGTAGCCCTCAGTAGACCGGCCAACATCTGTGACGAACGTCACGCAGCGGCTGCGGTCCTGGGGGCGGAAACCCTCCCGGTTTCGTCCTAGACCTAGAAAGCGAAGAGGGCTGGCCCTGATCTGACATCGCGTCCTGATCCGTAGCCGCTGGGCGAAGGAGGAGTTGTGCAGTTCTCCAATGTCTACGACGATGTCGAGAGGGCCCAGGCATACGCCAAGCTCGAATTCCCCGGCACCTATTACCTCGCATTTCGGGATCTGCCGGACCTCATCGCCAAGCACGTCGGTGGGCGCGCCGCGCTCGATTTCGGCTGCGGCACCGGCCGTTCGACGAGGTTCCTCAGCGCGCTCGGCTTCGACGTGATCGGGATCGATATCGCGCCGGCCATGATCGACCTGGCCAGAGCGGCCGACCCGAACGGCCGGTACGTGCTCGTGAGCGATGGCGACTACCGCGCGCTCGAGCCCCGACAATTCGACCTCATCTTCTCGGCTTTCGCCTTCGACAACATCCCCGGCGCCGAGCACCGAGCCGAGATCCTGCGCGGCCTTCGCCGCCTGCTGCATGACAGCGGCCGGATCATCCTCCTCGACTGCACGGCGGAGGTTTACGTGAACGAGTGGACGTCGTTCACCACGAGGGACTTTCCCGAGAATCGCCATGCGAAGAGCGGCGGCGAGGTCCGCGCTGTGATGAAGGATGTCAACGACCGACGTCCGGTGGTCGACGTGATCTGGTTCCACGACGACTACCTCACCCTCTTCGCCGCAAGCGACCTTGAGCTGATCGCGCATCACACGCCGCTCGGGCGCGACGACGAGCCGTACGCATGGGTGACGGAAACATCCATTCCGCCGTGGGCCATCTACGTTCTTTCTGAAGAGCACGGATGAGACGAGGCGCGATCTCGCTGGGCCGTCGACGACCGAAGGTGTCGCCCCTGTCGACTTGATCTATGTAGAGAAAGTCGTAACCAGCCTCGGCCGGGTCCCCGGGATTTCGGCGGCCTAGGCGCTGATGGCTCATAGGCCGATGTCGGGGCCGAGGTCGGGGCCGGCGAAGCCGGGAAGAGGCGGGAGGGCGATGTCGGCACCGTCCCTACGCTGGGATAGTCCGAGGGCCTTGCTGGTGGAGCGCTCGATGCCAGTTCGGGGCAGATGAGCTGAGAGATCGATGGTCCTCAGGTCGACGGACCGGAGGAGCGCCTCGAGGTCGTGGTCGGACTCGGCGTGATCCTGGCCGGGCGCCGTTACTTCGGGTTCGCTGGTGCGCCCGGGGAGGCGGGGAGCGAGGTCGGCTTCCCAGGCGAGTTCGGCGGGGTGGCTGAGAAGCCAGTCGCCGCGGCAGGTGATGGCGGCTTCGACATCGGGGATGCGGGCCACGGCCCGCTCGGCGTCGTGAAGGCGTCGTCGGCTCCGGCCGAGTTGGCCGGCGGCGCGGGCTCGTTCGTCCTCGAGGCGTCCCAGGTCGCGCTGCTGGGCGTGGATGCGGTGCTGGGT
>JBOGFO010000113.1:0-7365 GCA_050743445.1 Acidimicrobiia bacterium | reverse complement strand
GACATCGTCGTCGTCCGCCCCGAGACCGACACGCTCTCGAAGCAGCGCCTCCCGTACTTCGTCGGGATCTCGGGGGCGTCGGCCGGCTCCACCCGCATCTCCATGAACCTGGTGGTGATCCCGCCGTCCGGGGCGGCCGAGCCCCACTCCCATCGTGGCTACGAGACGGCGGTCTACATGATGAAGGGCAAGGTGGACGTCCGCTACGGCCACGCCCTCGAGCGCGTGACGACCCTCGAGCAGGGCGACTTCCTCTTCATCCCCGCTGACCTGCCTCACCAGCCGGTCAACCACGACCCCTTCGAGGCCGCGCTCGCCATCGTGGCGCGCAACGACGCCAACGAGCAGGAGAGCGTCGAGCTCTTCAGGGACTGACGGACGGCGTCAGCCGGCCGCCTTACCGATACGGTCGATCGTCCCGGCCATCTGTTCCGCTGTCACCCGGGGGAAGAACGGCAGGGCCCGTTCGTCCTTCACGCCGCTCCAGTCGTAGGTGTGGGTGATCTCAGTGCCACCGTCGGGACCCGGCGCCAGCTCCCAGGCGTAGTGGTAGGTCCGGAAGTCGGTGTCGCCCAACGCCTCGGCGAAGTGGTCGAGGGGGTGGATCGACGGGGCCCAGGCGATCTGCCGGTCGGGCTCGAAGGCGATGACCTCGCTGCGCATCTGATAGTCGCCGAGCCCCTCCTGGTTCATGTTCATCACCCACGAGTCGCCGACGCCGGTGACCGGCCCCGAGCTCTCGGCGATCCCGCGCAGCATCCCCGCTCCGTCGATCTCCGTGTGCCGGCCCGGGTCGGCCAGCAGGGCGAAGACCTGCTCGGGTGGGGCAGCCACCGTTCCCGTCACGACCTGCTTCATCTCGTCGCTCATGATGTCGCCTCCTTGGGGGTTGAACCGGCGTCTGGCTCTCGGTGGGGGGCCAGTATCTGGCACGGAGGACATACGGGGCAAAGACGGCCATACTGGTAGGTGTTGTGGAGTTGGGGATTGCTGGGTTGAGGTTGGGGGATCGCGTGGCGCGTCGACGCTTGGCTTTGGCCATCGGACTGGGCGCGCTGTGGGCCGCCGGACTGCCGGTGCGGGCTGCAGCGCCGAGCCCCGAGATCGATCATGCGGAGAGCCTGGGTTACCTGCGCAGCACCGACAGCGGCGTGAACTTCGTGCCCGCCGATCTCGACGACCAGGGGCTGGGTGTGGGGATCGCGTCGGTCGACGCCGCCGGCGGCCGGGTCCACGTCGCCTTCAGCGACAACAATCAGTACGACGACGAGTACAAGCCGCCCGTCGGCCCGATCGGGCTGTACTACCGGCGCAGCGACGCCAGCGGTGGGAGCTTCGGACCCTCCGTCCGCCTCGACGACGACGGGGGTGACTCCACCGAGGCCGACCTGGTGGCGGACGGCTCCAACGTCGTGGTCGCCTGGGAAGAGGCGATCATCGAGGCCGACAACGAGGACATCATGATCGTCCGCAGCCAGGACGGCGGCGGGACCTTCTCGGCGGCGGAGAACCTGACCGGCACCAAGAACATCCAGGAGCGGGACCCCGTCCTGGCCGCTGACGGCACCCTCGTGGCCCTGGGGTACGAGGCCGCCGACGAGAAGATCGATACCGGTGCAGGCCCGGACTCCACCACGACCGACGAGGACGACATCCTCCTGCGCGTCAGCGGGGACGGCGGCGCCACCTTTGACGCCCCGGACAACCTGACATTCGTCGGCGTCGAAGGCATCGGTGCCACCGCCGACGAGCAGCGCCACGACGAGCCCAGCATCTCCGTCTCCGGCGACACCGTCGCCGTCGCCTTCCGGATCCGGCCCCCGGACGAGCGGAACCACCCCGACGTCGGCGGCGACCGCCCCGCCCGGATCGGATTCGTCCGCACCACGGACCGGGGCGCCACCTACAGCCCGATCACGGTCCTGCCGAGCGACGTGGACGTCGGGACGACGCCCGCCGTCCTGCTCCGGGACGGGATCGTGCACCTCGTGGCCTGTCACGAGGCCGACCCCGCCGTGGCCGGCGACAGCACCCAGTTGCTCTACTGGCGGTCGGCCGACGGGGGCGCGTCGTTCCCGGCCCCGCAGGTGCTCCACACCAGTGCCGAACCGTGCAACAAGCCGGTCATCGACGGGGTGGGATCGGTGATCGACGTCGCCTTCGAGCAGGACGTGCACGGGGCCGCCGACGTCTTCTTCCTCACCAGCGCGGATGGAGGGGCGACCTTCGGGGCGGCCCGGGACATGACGTCCAACTTCGAAAGCTCGTCGGACCCGGCGCTGGCCGTCGATCCCACCGACGCCGCCGTCCACCTGACCTGGCGCGACCGCACCTCGTTCCTGTTCAGCCTGGAACAGCCCCAGGAGCTCATCGTCGGGGGCAGCCCCCGGGTGATCGACGGCGACGACGTGGTGCGCTCGGTCGCCGGCATCTACGAGATCGCCTTCGACGGTGAAGACGTCGGCCTCGCCGGCTTCGTGATCGACGCCTTGGCCACGACAGGCCCCGCCGAGCCAGGGGCAATGCCGGGGATCGTGCTGTCCTTCACCGAACCCGGGTCGATCGCCGGCGCGGGTGACGTCGACGATGCCGACCTCGTCCTGTTCACGCCCACCCGGCTCGGCGAGGACACCGAGGGCACGTTCAGCCTCTACTTCGACGGCACCGTTCTCGGTCTCGACGACGATGGCGAGGACATCGACGCGGTGGAGATCGACGCCGGCCAGCTCTACCTCTCCACCGCCGGGGCCTTCGCCCTGGCCGATGGCCTCACCGGGGACGGGGTGGACGTGTTCGTCTGCTCCGGCGTCGAGGTCGGCGGGACCAGCGCCTGCCGCTCGACGGAGACCGCCTGGAGCGGGTCAGCCGCCGGCTTCTCGGGCGACGAGGATCTCGACGGCCTCGCCTTCAACCCGGACGGCAACCTCCCCGGCGAGACGGTCCTGTTCACGGCCGCCGGCGCCTACGACACCGGGACCGCGGCCGGCGGCGGGTCCGACCTCATCTCGTGTGCGATCCCCGAGGCGGACGAAGAGGTCCCAGGGTCCAAGGATGGATCACTCACCGACTGCGGGTCGGCGGCCGCGCCGCTGCTGATGTCGTTCCCGGCCGCGGCCCACGGCCTCACGAGCAACATCGCCGCCCTCGACCTCGAGTTCTGAGCCCGTCCCGGGGTTGAGCCGGGGCGTCATCGGGTACGCGCGCCGGATGATGAACCCGGATCTGCTGGCCGTGGCCGGCATCGCCCTGTGGCTGAGCGGCTCGTTCGCCGTCCTCGGCATCGCCCGGGACTGGTCCTACGACCGGGCCGAGCGGGCCGAGCTCCAGGAGCACGGGGACGCGGGCCGCACGGCTGACTGACCGGCTCGTCAGCGCCGGCGGCGCAGGAACACGGTGCCGGCACCGGCCAGGGCCAGCACGCCACTGGCACCGAAGATCAGCGCCACGGGCGACCCTCCGTCGCCGGGGGTAGCCGGCTCGACGCCGCCCGCCTGTTCCAGGCGTTCAGGTGAGGGCGATGGGTCGGCGGCCGCGTGCTGTCCACCGGATGGGCTGGGCGGCACGGAGTCGGCCGAGGCCGGCGTCGTGGTGGTCGAAGCCCCCGTGGTCGCCGAGGTGGACGTGGCGGCGGCCGACGTGGCCGTGGTGGCCGGCGCGGGTGCGGTTGCCTGCGTGGTGCCGGCCTGGTGGTTGGTGCCGGCCCCCGGGGGCCGGGCCGTGGTGGGCGTCGGTGCGGAGGTGGCGGGCGGCGCGGTCACCACGAGAGCCGAAGGAAGCCGCAGTAGTAGGGGTAGCGGCCGGGGTTGTTGAAGGTGTAGCTGAAGCTGTGAGGCTTGAGGTCGTCAGGCCCGAACTTGTAGTTGTCGACCACCACGTCGGCTTCGGCGGCGGCCTGGGCGGGCCGGGTGACGACGCCGGCCAGGGCGACGGCCAGGAGGACCACGATGGCCAGGACGCGTGCGCGCCAGGGCGCGGCTTCGAGCTCAGGGGACGGCACCATGGTTCTCAAGATTCGCCTCCTCGGTGCGGCGGTCCTCCCGGACGGGCCTGTCTAGGCTCCCGGCCATGTCCGGTCCCTGGTGGCGCGAGGGCGTCATCTACCAGATCTATCCCCGCTCCTTCGCCGACTCGGATGGCGACGGGGTGGGTGACCTGGCCGGCATCGTCGAGCATCTCGACTACCTCGCCTGGCTCGGTGTCGACGGCATCTGGGTCAATCCCATCACCCTCTCCCCGGACACGGACTGGGGTTACGACGTATCCGACTACCGGGCGGTCCAGCCGGTGCTGGGGACCCTGGAGGACGTCGATGTCCTGGTGCGAGAGGCCGGGCGACGCGACATCCGGGTTCTGCTCGATCTGGTCCCAAATCACACTAGCAACATGCACCCCTGGTTCACCAAGGCTCGCCAGGCCCGTGAGGCGCCCCATCGCGACTACTACGTCTGGGCCGACGGGAAGCCCGACGGGTCGCCGCCCAACAACTGGCTCTCGAGCTTCGGGGGCCCGGCATGGGCCTACGACGCCGTGACGGACCAGTGGTACCTCCACCACTTCCTCGACTCCCAGCCCGATCTCAACTGGTGGAGCGAGGAGGTGCGCCGGGAGTTCGACGACATCCTGCGCTTCTGGTTCGACCGGGGCGTGGCCGGCTTCCGGATCGACGTGTGCCAGAAGATCGGCAAGGACGCCCTCCTGCGGGACAACCCGCCGGCCGAACCCGGGGACCACCCCTTCGTCCGGGCTCACGGCCAGCGCCAGGTGTACAACTCCCAGCGACCCGAGACCCACGACGTGTTCCGGCGCTGGCGGGCGGTGGCCGACGGCTACGACCCGCCCCGGCTGCTGCTCGGCGAGACCTACGTGATGGACGTCGCCGCGCTCGCCGCCTACTACGGCGACGGCCCCGAGGGCGACCAGCTCCACCTGGCCTGCAACTTCGTGTTCCTCCACGAGCCCTTCACCACCGCCGCCCTCGGGGCCGTGGTCGACAGTGCCGAAGCCCATCTCCAGGGGCCGGCCTGGCCGGTGTGGTCGCTGTCCACCCACGACCTGGCCCGCTTCCCGACGCGCTGGTGTGCCGGCGACGGCCGGGGCGGCCATGCCCGCTGCGCCGTGATGATGCTGCTCACGCTGCGGGGCACCCCGACCCTCTACTACGGCGACGAGCTGGGGCTGCCCGACGTGTCCGTGCATCCCGACGACAAGGCCGACCCCGTGGGGACGGGCGTCTACCAGGCCGGACCGGGCCGCGATCCATGCCGGACGCCGATGCCCTGGACCCCCGGGCCGGGCGCCGGCTTCACCTCCCCGGAGGTGCGCCCCTGGCTGCCGGTGGGGGCCCGCGACGGCCTCACCGTGGCCGAGCAGCGGTGCGATCCGGGCTCGATACTCCACCTCACCCGGGATCTGCTGGCCCTGCGCCGGGCCCGGACCGACCTGAGTACGGGGCCCTACACCCGGCTGCCGGCCGCTGACGGGATGTGGGCCTGGAGGCGCGGCTCGTCCCTGGCCGTCGGCGTCAACCTCACCGCCACCGCCGGCGAGGTTCAGCTCGGGGGCCGGGGCCGGGTGCTCATCGGGACGGACCGGGCCCGGGACGGCGAGCCGGTCGAGGGGCGGTTGGAGGTCGGCGGCGGCGAGGGTGCGCTGGTGGAGATCGACGATTTCTGAGGCTTTCTAGGGTCCCTTCTTCGGACCTTAGAAAGTGCCAGAATCCCGGGGATGAACAAGCGGGAGAACCCCTACACGCCCGGTGCCGGCCGAAAGCCGGCCACCCTCGCCGGCCGGGACGAGGACCTGGAGAACTTCCAGGCCCTGATTGAGCGCCTGGCCGCCGGCGGCTACGAGCGCAGCGTCATCTACTCGGGCCTTCGGGGGGTCGGCAAGACCGTCCTGCTCATGGAGTTCGACGTCCTGGCCAGCGAGGCCGGATGGGCCACCACCGACGTGGCCGAGGTCGGCTCCCAGCCCGACTTCCGCCTCGCCTTCGCCCGCATGGCGGCCCGGCTGCTGCGGGAGATGAGCCGCAAGCACCGGATCCGGGACCGGGTCGAACGGGCCCTCGGGGTGGTCAAGGCCTTCAGCCTGGCCGTGCCGTCTGCACTTCAGGTCAAGCTCGACGTCGAGGCCGCCATCGGCATCGCCGACTCCGGTGACCCCGAACAGGACCTGGCCGACCTGCTGCGGGAGATCGGCGAGGTGGCCCGCAGCGCCCAGACCGGAGCCCTGTTCCTGATCGACGAGATGCACAACCTCGACACGCCGTCGCTGGCCGCCATCTGCATCGCCTTCCAGGCCATCAGCCGCCGCAGCCTGCCCGTGGCCCTGGTCGGGGCCGGGCTGCCCGATCTCCAGGTCCGGCTCATGTCGGCCAAGCCCTATGCCGACCGGCTGTTCCAGTACCGGGAGCTGGGCCGTCTCGCCGCCCCCGCCGCCCGGGCCGCCCTGGTCGGCCCCGCCTCCACGCTGGGCGTCGACTACAAGGAGGACGCCGCCCGCCGGGTCGTGGAGGAGGCCGCCGGCTACCCCTACTTCCTCCAGGAGTTCGGGCGCGAGCTGTGGAACCAGGCCGAGTCGACCCCGGTGGAGATGGCCGACGTCGAGGCCGTGCGCGAGATCGTCAAGGACTCACTGGGGAGCAGCTTCTTCGGGCCCCGCTTCGACATGGCCACCGACGCCGAGCAGCGCTACCTGTCGGCCATGGCCGCCCTGGGCGATGCCCCCTACCGCAGCGCCGACGTGGCCCAGCGCTTCGGCGCCCGCGACCAGCGGGGCGTGTCCGTGCATCGCGACGCCCTCATCGCCAAGGGCCTCGTCTGGAGCCCCCGGCGGGGCCTCGTCGACTTCACCGTTCCCCTCTTCGCCGAGTTCGTCCGCCAGTTCCACCCCATCACGTCGTACGAGGAGTCCTGGTAGGGGAGGCTCACGCCTCCGGCAGCCGGGCGTAGGCGGCGTAGTCGGTGGGGTGGCCGTGGACCTTCCGCCACGCCCGGCGGATTCCCTCGAGCTCGAAGCCGGCCCGTTCGGCCGCGGCCCGGGAGGCGGCGTTGTCGGTGGCGCTGTAGAGCTCCACCCGGTGCAGGCCCACGCCGTCGAAGGCCCATTCGGTGAGGGCCCGGCCGGCGCTGGAGGCCACGCCCCGGCCCCGGGCGCCGGCGGCCACCCAGTAGCCGACTTCGCCGACGCCGGGATCGGAGCCGCGGCGCACGCCGACGGAGCCCAGCAGCCGGCCGTCGCCGGTGATGGCGAGGTTGACGCGCCTCCCCTCGGTCAGGCCCCGGCGGGTGATGGCCACGAACTCCTCGGCGTCGGCCGCGGTGTAGGGATGGGGAATGGTGTCGATCCAGCGGTTGATCTCGGGGT
>JBOGFO010000112.1:0-2860 GCA_050743445.1 Acidimicrobiia bacterium | reverse complement strand
GAACCGCTCGAAGCGGGGGTCGAGATCGGGCGCCAGGGCGACGAGGAGGACCTCGGTGTCGTAGGCGTCCAGGCCGAAGGAGCGGGCCAGGCGGCGCAGGCGCAGGTCGCCGCCGGCGGCCTCGGCCCCGTCGGCCTCGACCTCCACCCGGTCCAGGAACTCGACGATCTCAGGCTCGACCTCGCCCGTCCCGGTGCGGCGCACGGCCAGGAGCCGGTCGAGCGAAACGGAGGAGAGGAACAGCCCCTGGAAGCGGTCCATGACCCCGGGGTCGCCACCCCGGCACCGGGCCACGGCCGCCGCCACCCGGGCCTCCACCACCGACAGCCGGCCACTGAGATGCCGCAGGGACGGGTCGGCGGGCTCGGTCACGGCCGCCACCCGCGAGCCATTTCCATCTGGGCACGGATTTTCTCAACCGTTGAGAGAATCGGTGCCCAAACGTGGGAAGGCAACCCGGGCGGCGGAGAAGGCAGCTGGGTCATGAGCGGTTGATCGTCTTGACCCGCAGGCGGCGTCCGGATTCGGTCCGGCCACCGCGGACTTCCTCTTCGGGTTCGCCGCCGTCCTCGGGCCGGGCCGCCACGCCGGCCGCCTGCCGGCGCTTGCGCACCACGTGCTCGACGACCTCGGTGCCCCGGGCGGACACGCCCAGGCGGGGCTCCTCCTGAACCGGCGGGCCGAAGGGCCGCTCCCGCCCGGTCTGGAAGGGGGCGGTGACAATCAGGTCGAGCGACGGCTTCAGCTCACCGCCGAGGGCGGACCACACGTCGGAGATCGAACGCTCGGCGGGGAGCGGCAGCCCGACGGTGACCCGGACCGGGTACCCCAGGTTGGCCAGCTCGCCCCGCAGCACCTCGGAGGGAAGGGCGTCGAAGCGGATGAAGCAGGAGATGACCGAGCTCAGCAGCCGGTGCTCGTCCTCGGGCCGCTGCGTCCACGCCGTCACCAGATACGACAGCTTGAAGCGCCGCGGCGGGAGGCGCCGCTCGGCCACCAGGCCCTCGTCGTCACGCCGCTCCTCGTACTGGGCGAAGCGCCGCTCGAGGTCCTCCCGGATCTCGTAGAGGTAGAAGTTGAGCGTCGGCGTGTTCCGCCGGGTGGCCCAGTCCCGGGTGGGGGCATCGAAGGCGACCTCGGCGCCGGCACCGTTGATGATGTCCCGCTCCGCCAGCGCCCTCAGCGACTCGTCGACGTCGTGGATCACGACCGCCTCCTTGTTTCCGCCCGCTCGGACTTAGATGAACCCTTGGCGCATGGCGTAGGCCACGGCGTGGCTGCGGTTCTTCAGCTGGTGGCGGGACAGCAGGTCGTGGATGGTGCTCTTCACCGTCCGTTCCGAATACGACAGCTGACGGGCGATCTCGGCGATCTCGAGTCCGTCAGCCAGGAGCCGCAGCACCCGGATCTCGCGTTCGGACAGGCCGGTGAAGGACAGCCCCCGGGGGGCGAGCACCTGGCGCTGCAGGCGCCCCACACCGACGAGGAGCCGGCCCAGCAGATCGGCGGGGACCGCCCCATCCCCCGCCGCCGCGCCCTCGACAGCGGCGGCGAGCCGCTCGGGCGTGGCCTCGGACCGGCGCAGCAGGTTGCAGGCCCCGGCCTGGATGGCGGCCAGCAGGCCCTTGTCGTCCAGGCGGGTGGCCACCAGCACGATCCTGGGACACCCGTTGCGCTGGAGGGCGGTCATGACCCGGACCGTCTCCTCGTCGACCTCGTCGGCCACCACCAGGGCCACCGAGGCGGCGTCGGGCGAGTCCTCCACCACCGCCAGCTCGGGCCGGGGCCGCAACTGGGCCACGATCCCGGTCTGGGAGATGGGGTCCCGGGCGTAGACGAACACCGGCGTGCGGTCGCTCAACGGACACCTCCTCGAAGTGCACGCATGGTCCATCAGGGACATCATCAGGGACTCCACGGGCACTCCACGCTGACTCAACGGGCAACGGCGCCTGCCCATTCGGGCAGAAGAACGGGACCCGAAGCCGGGCGTTCTCCCCTCTGATCAGCGGAAACCCGTTGTGCGGACAGGGCCCTACGGCTACGTTGCGATCCGTGGGCGCCAGCGTGATCCTTTCTTCTGACACGCTCACCGTCGACCCCGGCGGGGTCGTGACGTGCGAGCTGTCCGTTCGTAATACCGGGAACGTCGTCGACGAGTTCACGATGTCGGTCCTGGGCGAGTCCGAGGGGTGGGCCTCGATCGAGCCACCCGTCCTCTCGCTGTTCCCGGGGGCCGAGGAGAAGGCCCAGGTGCGGTTCCGGCCGCCCCGCTCGGCCGAGACGCCGGCCGGCGAGGTGCCCTTCGGCGTGCGCGTCCGCTCCCGCGAGGACCCACAGGGTTCGGTGGTCGAGGAGGGGACGCTCGAGGTCGGCACCTTCAGCGACGTGTTCGCCGAGCTGGTCCCCCGGGCGTCCCGGGGCCGGCGGGCAGCGAACCACACCCTGGCCCTCGACAACCGGGGCAACGCGCCGGTCAACGCCACCCTGAAGGCCAAGGACCCCAACGACCTGCTGATCTTCGACTTCGAGGATCCGTCGGTGGTCGCCGAGCCCAACACGGCCGCCTTCGCCAAGGTGAAGGTCAAGCCCCGCAAGGGCTTCCTCCGGGGTCCGGCGCGCACCCACCCCTTCCAGGTCTTTGTCGAAGCCAACGGTGCGGGGCCCTCCAGCGCCGAGGCGAGCATGCTGCAGGAGCCGCTGATGCCGAAGTGGCTCCCCAAGGCGCTCCTCGGGGTGCTCCTCCTCATCGCCTTCTGGTACATCATGTTCAAGCCCGAGGTGCGCGAGACCGCCCGGGCCGCCGTCCAGGAGGACATCGAGGCGCAGAACGAGGAGCTGGCGGCGGTGAGCTCCAAGC
>JBOGFO010000111.1:0-4333 GCA_050743445.1 Acidimicrobiia bacterium | reverse complement strand
GATCTGGCCCGGGCGGTGGGGTTGTCGGAGGGATCCTCGGGCCGGCTGGCGGTACCGGTCGACCTCATGCGGCTGGGCGACGGGTCCCTGGCCGTCAACGCCGTCGTCGTCGGGGTGCCGCCCGACCGGCTGCGATGGTGGCACCGGCCCGTCCCCGTCGAGGTCGTGGTGGACGGAGCCTCGGTGTCGGGGCGGGCCACGACGGTGGTGGTGGCATCCGGGCAGTTCCTTCGGGGCTCCGACGTGAGCCCTCGGGGCCATCCGGGGGACGGGTGGCTGGAGGTGCAGGTCTACTGCGTGCCGGCTGGGCAGCGGAGCCAGATGCGGGCGCGGCTGAGCTCGGGGGCGCACCTGCCGCATCCGGGGATTACCGCGCGGCGGGGGAGGTTGTCGGTGGTGGTGCGGTTCTCGAAGGGTATGGGCGGCGTCGAGATCGACGGGAGGAAAACCTCAGTGAAGGGGGCGGGGGAGGTGGCGGTCTCGGTGGTCCCCGCGGCCTTTCGCCTGCTTGTTTGAGGGGGTTGTTCGCAAGGTGTGGGTAGAAGTGGTCCTCTGAGCAGCATTACTACTCACACCTTGTTTGGTTACGGCTCCAGGCGGGTGACCTGGGTGGGGATGTTGCCGGCGAGGACTTCGGCGACGAGGTCTGCGAGGTGCCGGGGGACGAGGAACTCCTCGGTCGACCGGAGGTCGGGCAGGGTCCACCAGCGGGCCTGGACGATCCCCTCGGGGCGGAGGCCCTCGAGGTGGGCGGCGTCGAGCTCGAGGGTGGGGCAGCGGTGGGTCTCACCCGCCTCCAGGCCTCCGCCGGGGCTGACCCAGAAGTAGCGCCCCTTGTGGCTGGGGCCGTAGCGGAACAGCAGTACCCGGTCCTGGTCGTCGATGAGCAGGACCCGGGCGGCATGGCGGATGGTCGTCTCCGGCACAGCCGCAACCGTGGCACCAGGGTGGGGAGAGGTCCACACGTTTTCCGTCAGCCGAGGACTACGATTCCCCAACTCATGTACTACGCGAGCGAGACCTTCAGCGGCGACGAGGTCGAGGTCCTCGATCGGTACTTCACCAACCTGGACCGCCCCGTCTTCGCCCTGGTGAACCTGCCCGAGGTGGTGAAGGGGGCGCTGTTCGCCCGCTATTCCCGGACACACAAGAGCCTGCGCCGGCTCTTCCTCGACGAGTTCGCCGAGGATGTCGAGTCGGCCGGCGGGTCCGATGACGCCGGCGCCGGCCTGAAGAAGGCCGAAGCCCTCTACGACCGGGTCTTCTTCGAGTACGGCGACGACTCCGTCGCCCAGCTTGGCGGGGTCCACCTGGCCTGCGAGCAGGCCTCGAACGTCCTCACCAAGGTGCTCGAGTGGGGCCGGCTCATGGCCTACCTGGAGCAGTCGACCCGCTACATCGCCTACGACGCCCGCCTCGACGGCCGTTACCGGTACTGGCGCGATCCCCAGGTGCTCGACTCGCCTCTCGGCGCCCGCTACGTGGCCGAGATGGACGAGATGTTCAACGCATACACCAACGCCCTGGCCAAGGTGACGGACTGGGTGAAGGCCGTCCATCCCCAGCAGCCGGGCGACTCCGACTTCGTGTGGCGCCAGACCGTCAAAGCCATGGCCTGTGACGCGGTGCGGGGGATGCTGCCCGCCGCCAGTCTCTCCAACGTGGGGATCTTCGGGACGGGCCAGGGCTACGAGGCCCTGCTGCTGCGGATGCGGGCCCACCCGCTCCCCGAGGTACGCCGCTACTCCCAGATCATGCTGGAGGAGCTCCGTCAGGTCATCCCGGCGTTCCTCAGGCGGGTGGACCGGGAGGACCGGGGGGTGGCGTGGAGCTCCTACATGGAGGAGCGGCGCACCGCCACGGAGGCCATGACCGCCCACCTCCTGGGCGGCGCCGAGCCCGAGGACCGCCCGCTCGTGACCCTGGTCGACTGGGACCCGGAGGGCGAGGACAAGGTGCTGGCCGCCATCCTCTACGGCGGCAGCGACCTGCCCGAGGACCAGCTGATGGAACGGGTGGCCAAGCTGGAACCCGAGGAGCGCTTCGCCCTGCTCGACGCCTACGTGGGCGAGCGGGCGAACCGGCGCCACAAGCCCGGCCGGGCCTTCGAACGGACCGGGTACCGCTTCGACGTCCTGGCCGACTACGGCGCCTTCCGGGACCTCCAGCGCCACCGGCTGCTGACCATCGAATGGCAGCAGCTGTCGCCCCGCCACGGCTACGAGATGCCCCAGGCGGTGACGGAAGCGGGCGCCGGCCCGATCTTCGCCGAAACCATGGCGCGCTCGGCCGCCCTGCATGACGACCTCGCCGGGCAGTTCCCGGCCCAGGCCGCCTACGCCGTGGCCCTGGCCTATCGCATCCGTTTCACCATGCAGATGAACGCCCGAGAGGCGATGCACGTCATCGAGCTGCGCACGACCCCTCAGGGCCACCCCGCCTACCGGGCCGTGTGCCAGGAGATGTGGCGCCTGATCCGCGACCGCGCCGGACACCACCACCTGGCCGAGACGATGCGCTACGTCGACCTCGACGAGCATGACCTCGGGCGCCTCGAGGCGGAGCGGCGGTCCGAGGCCCGCAAGAACCAGTCCGGCGCCTGAACCCAGCCTGAGGCACAAACGGCGCAGGGAGGGCGATCCCGGGCAATCTGCCGCCGTTGCTGATGTTGCTCCTGTTATTCTCTGATGCCTATGCGCTCGCACATCCACTACATGCGTTCATCTGTCGGAGACGGGGCGGCACGAAAGAACGCATGTAGGCGGGGAGGGCGGGCGGTCGTCGGCGCCGCCTCCCTCATTGCTGTCGTTGTCTCCGGCGGCGCCGCGGGACGCGTCCACGCCGTGAAGGCCGGCGACACGCTCGACGGGATCTCCCGCAAGTACGGGGTGTCGGTGTCGGCCCTGGCCCAGGCGAACGCCATCTCCAACCCCGACTACATCCAGGCCGGCCAGAAGATCACCCTGCCCGCACCCGGCTCGGCGCCGGCGTCCGGAGCTCGCGTGATGGCCCAGCCGGTCAAGGACACCCAGGCCCGGGCGTCGACGGCGTCACCGTCCACCGGGCGCAAGGTGCAGGTCCCTGCCTCGCGGGCCGGGCTCCGTCCCGTGTTCGCCCAGTACGCCAAGGCCGCCGGCGTTCCCGCCGACCTCGCCATGGCCCTGGCCTGGCAGGAGTCGGGCTGGCAGACCCACAGGGTGTCCTCCACCCAGGCGGTCGGGGTCATGCAGCTGATGCCGGACACCGTCGAGTTCGTGTCCCGGATCCTGCTGCGACAGGGCGCGAACCTCGACCCCCACGATCCCGTGGCCAACATCCGGATGGGCACGCGCTTCGTGCGCTACCTCCTCGACCGCAACGGTGGCCACGTCGACACCGCCCTGGCGTCGTATTACCAGGGACTGCGCTCCGTTCGGGAGCGGGGCATCTTCCCCGAGACGCGCCGCTTCGTGGCCAACGTCAAGGCGCTGCGGCCCCGGTTCTGACCGGCGCGACCTGAGAGCCCCGTCAGAAGAGGTCGGTCGACAGCTCGATCAGCAGCAGGGCCACGCTGTGGTCGAGGCAGAACTGCGTACGCACGTCGCCCGGCGGCGCCATGGCGTGGTCACAGCGCAGGCACCCGTCGGGCTCGTAGCGGAGCTCACCGGAGCAGGTGATCGGGTGATGCGGCGCCACGAAGGTCTCCCACGGCCCGGTGGCGCTCGAGGCCGACAGGGTCGCCTGCAGGTTCAGCGACCCCGGGTGGCCTTGAGCGGAAAAGCTCACTGACCGGAGCGCTGCCGGAAGTTGGTGAGGACGGCCTGATCCTCGAGGAGCGAGTCGATCTCCTCCAGCAGGTCGTCGACGTCCTCGATGCTGATCGTGGCGTTGTCGGGCGCCGGCAGATTGGCGGTCTCCCCCCGACCCCGCCTGCGCTGCGGATCCGGGTGTTGCGTCTTCCTCACGGCCAGAACCTCCGCGCCCACCAGTCCAGACCTCGGTCACGCCGAGTGACTGGCAGCTACCCGGTCCCCGGGTGGTCCAAACCGCTCCGGGTCAGGCCCGGGAGCGACGCAGGAGGCCGCTGGCCAGCGCCAGGAGGACCGTGGCGGCGATGAACTCGCCGGGCATGCGGTGAGGAGCCTCGCGCTGGATGTCCTCGTGGAAGCGCTGGATCGGCTCGGGCACGGGATTGCAGCCGAAGAAGTGCCGGGCCGGCTTGTCGATGTCGAGGATGGCGGCGCCGGCCATGCCGGCCAGCACCACCCGCCGCCGGCCACCGGTGGCCCGGGCCCCGAGCAGGCAGAGGGCGGCCAGGCCGACGGTCCCGTCCCGGTAGGCGACCTGCAGGAAG
>JBOGFO010000110.1:0-2376 GCA_050743445.1 Acidimicrobiia bacterium | reverse complement strand
GCATATGACAAGCATGAGTGCCGACGAGTTGCGGCGCGCCTTCACCTCCTTCTTCTAGGAGCGGGGCCACACGGTGCTGCCCTCCTCCTCGCTGGTGCCCAACGACCCCACGCTGCTGCTCGCCAATGCCGGGATGAACCAGTTCAAGCCCTACCTGCTGGGCGAGCAGCCCCCGCCGTGGCCCCGGGCGACGACCGTCCAGAAGTGCTTCCGCACCGTCGACATCGACATCATCGGCACGACGACCCGGCACCTCACCTTCTTCGAGATGCTGGGCAACTTCAGCCTGGGCGACTACTTCAAGGAAGGCGCCATCCCCCTGGCCTGGGAGTTCGCCACCCGGGTGCTCGGCCTCGATCCGGAGCGCATCTGGATCACCGTGTTCGAGACCGACGACGAGGCCGAGCGCATCTGGGCCGAGACCGTCGGCGTCCCCCGGGAGCGCATCCAGCGCATGGGGGAGAAGGACAACTTCTGGAGCATGGGCCCGACCGGCCCGTGCGGTCCGTGCTCGGAGATGTACTACGACCGGGGCCCTGAGTTCGGCGCCGAGGGGGGCCCGGCGCACGGCGGCGAGGAGCGCTACGTCGAGTTCTGGAACCTCGTCTTCATGCAGTACAACCGGGACGCCGACGGCGAGCTCCACCCCCTGCCCAAGCCGAACATCGACACCGGTGCGGGCCTGGAGCGCATCGCCGCCCTCCTCCAGGGCACCCACTCGGTGTTCGAGACCGACGTGCTGCGCCGCATCCTGGCCGTGGCCGAAGCGGCCACCGGCCGGCGCTACGGCACCGACGCCAAGACCGACGTCTCCCTGCGGATCCTGGCCGAGCACGGCCGGGCCATGACCTTCCTGATCGCTGACGGGGTCATGCCCGGCAACGAAGGCCGCGAGTACGTGCTGCGCCGCATCATCCGGCGGGCCGTCCGCCACGCCCGGCTGCTGGGCGTGGAGGACCCGGTGACCCCGCGGCTGGTCGACGCCACCGTCGAGACCATGGGCGGCGCCTATCCCGACCTGGTCCGCAGCCACGAGTTCATCCGCACCATCGCCACCCGGGAGGAAGCCCGCTTCGGCCAGACGCTGCGCCGGGGCCTCGACCTCCTCGACGACCTGCTGGAGAAGGGCGACGTCTCCGGCCAGGACGCCTTCTTCCTCCACGACACCCTCGGCTTCCCGGTCGAGGTGACGGCGGAGATCGCCGGCGAACGGGGCCGGGCGGTGGACATGGAGGGCTTCACCGAGCAGATGGAGATGCAGCGGCGGCGGGCCCGGGAGTCGCGGGCCGCCACCGCCACCGGACCTTCGCCGCTGGAAGCCGAAGGAGCCCCGGCGTGGCGGGCCGTCCTCGAGGCCCACGGTCCGACCGAGTTCACCGGCTACCGGGAGCCGGTCACGGCGGCCAAGGTCGTCGCCCTGCGGGCCGGGGACGACAACGTGAGCCGGGCCGAGGAGGGCCAGGCCATCGAGCTGGTCCTCGACCGCACCCCGTTCTACGCCGAGTCGGGCGGCCAGGTGGGCGACGTCGGGATCATCGAGACCCCCGACGGGACGCTGCGGGTGACCGACACGGTGTACGGCGTGCCCGGCAGCCTCGTCGTCCACCGGGCCGAGGTCGTGTCGGGCCACGTGGCCGTCGACATCGAGGCCACGGGCCGCATCGACGTCGGCCGCCGGGAGCGCACGCGGCGGAACCACACCGGGACCCACCTGCTCCACTGGGCGTTGCGGGACAGCCTGGGCGAGCACGTCAAGCAGGCCGGTTCGCTGGTGTCGCCCGACCGGCTCCGCTTCGACTTCTCCCACTACGAGGGCGTGCCCGCCGAGGTCCTGGCCCGGGTGGAGGCGCTGGCCAACGACGAGGTGCTCACCAACGCCGCCGTCCGGACCTACGAGACGACGAAGGACCACGCCGACTCCATCGGCGCCATCGCCTTCTTCGGCGACAAGTACGGCGACGTCGTGCGGGTGGTGGAGGCCGGCGACAACTCCGTCGAGCTCTGCGGCGGCACCCACGTCTCGGCGCTGGGCATGATCGGGCCCATCAAGATCCTGGGGGAGAGCTCCATCGGCGCCAACGTCCGGCGCATCGAGGCGCTCACCGCCACCGCCACGCTCGAACACGTCATCGAGAACGAGGCCCGGCTCCGCCGCCTGGCCGAGCTCCTGCGGGTGGCGCCGGCCGAGGTGCCCGACCGGGTCGAGCGCCTCCTGGCCCAGATGAAGGAGCTCACCGACGAGCTCGCCGCCGCCCGGGCCCGCCAGGCCGCCGGCGCCGCCAAGGAGCTGGCCGCCAACGCCACCGACGGCGTCCTGGCCACCCGTCAGGACGGAGCGACGCCCGACGACCTGCGCCGGCTGGTGGCCGCCGCCCG
>JBOGFO010000109.1:0-6966 GCA_050743445.1 Acidimicrobiia bacterium | reverse complement strand
TGGCCCCGTTGGCGTGGTTCTTCCAGGCGATACGGGTGAGGACGTCCTTCATCTCGTCGGGGTCGACGCCGTACTTCTTGGCGTAGGCCGGCGCCAGGAGGCTGAAGTTGGCCGGGGCGGTGATCTCGCCCAACGGTCCGCCGGTGCCGTCGTCGGCGGCGCCGGTCACCACCAGCCCGGAGAACCCGCTGTCCTTCAACTTCTCCACGCCGATGGCCATGACGACGTCGTAGGCGCCGCTGGCCACCGCGTAGCAGGCGTTGCGCAGCGCCTCGGAGCCGGTGGCGCAGTAGTTCTCCACATGGGTGACGGGCTTCTGGATCCGCAGCGGCCGGGACAGGGTGAGCCCGGACAGGCCCGAGGCGATGGTGCCGAGCCAGAAGGCGTCGATGTCGTCGAGGGCCATACCGGCCGAGGCGATGGTGTCGTTGGTGGCGTCGACCAGCATGTCGTCCACCGACTTGTCCCAGTGCTCGCCGAACTTGGTGCAGCCCATCCCGACGATGGCCACGCGGTCGCGGATACCTCTCGATGCCACAGGAAACCTCCTACGTTGCCGGCGCCTGGTCGGCGCCGCCTGTCTCTGGTGAAGTCCGACCGCGCCGCGGTCGAACTTTCCAGAAGTAGTTGTGGACGCCGGCGGCGGTGCTCATCTTGCGGAACGTGGGCTCGACCCGGTTGCCGATGGCCACGGTATCCGGGTCGACGTCGGTCAACTGGACCTTGAACCGGCCGCCGCCGTCGAAGTCGACCACCGCCGCCACCATGGGCGGGCTGGGCGTGTAGGCCAGGCGGTCGATGGTGTAGGTGGCCACCGTGGCCGGCACGTCGGCCATGGGGGCGTCGCCCATCCGGTCGACGGCGTGGCACGACATGCACACCCGGACGGGCGGCAGGTGCACCGTCGCGCAGGCCTCGCAGCGGCTGCCCACGAAGCCGAACTTGTAGCGGGTGGAACGGTGGGCGGGCGGGGCGGCGGGCGGGGTCGGGTCGGGCCGGCGGGCCGGTTCCTTCACCAGCTGGCCCCGCCAGGACAGGAACTGGGCGTAGCGGAGGTCGTCCCGGCCGGCGGCGACCTGGGCCGCCACCGGCTTGGCCGGGGTGTGGGCGGCGATGGCGTCGGTGGTGCGCAGGACCACGGCGGTGGCTCCGTCGGCGAGCACGACGACAACGATCGTCTGGCCCGGGCTCGCCCGGTCGAGCACGTCGGCCAGGACGATGCCGGCCTGGGCCGTCCCGGCGTTGCCGATGGCGGCCGACAGGTCGTTGGCCAGGGCCTCGGAGCGGACGCCGGCGGTGGTGGCGAAGCGGCGCACCGACCGGGAGGGCAGGCCGGCGACCACCAGATGGTCGACGTCACCCGGGGTCACGCCCGCCTGCTTGAGGGCGTCGGCGAAGGCGGCGTCGGCCAGCGGGCCGTAGACGTGCTCGCCGAAGCGCTCCTCCCACACCCGCGATGACGGGGCGCCGGGGAGGCGCCACCGGTCGAGGAACTCGTCGGTGGCCGAGGCGCTGGCCACCATCTCGGCCAGCACGGGGGCTCCGGGTTCGGCGCCCCCGAAGAGGAGGGCCACGGCCCCGTCGCCGCCGTCGCGTTCGTCGGAGCCGCCGGCCAGCCCGGTCCGGATGTCGGAGAGCACCGCCAGGGCCGGGGCCGGTGAGTCGGCGGCGCTCACGATGGCGCCTACGCCCGAGCGGACCGACCCGGCCATGTCGACGGCCAGCGTCGAGGCGGGGAGGTCGAGGGCGGCATGGATGACGGTGGCGTTGGTCTTGTCCAGGTAGGGCGGGTTGGCGGTGGCGAAGTAGATCCGCTGGGGCCGGGCCCCGGCCGGGAGGGACCGCAGGGCGATCCGGGCCGCCTCCACACCCATGGAGGTGGTGTCCTCGTCGTAGGAGGCCACCGCCCGGGTGCCCTTCCCGCCGCCCTCGCCGAGGACGGCGGCGATCTCGGAGCGCTTCAGGCGGAAGTAGGGGATGTAGGCGCCGTAGCCGACGAGCCCAGCCATGGGTCCTCCGTTCCCTCTCCCGCCAGCAAGCTGTCGGGAGCCTCGGGTTTCGGGTTAGTTGCACCACGCTACTGGGGCGGCGGGCGCGTCCGAGACTCGGGACCGCCTGGGTCAGCGGGCGTCAGCGGGCGCCGGTGGCGGCGGCCAGGTCGAGGCCGCCCACGCAGGTGGGGCTGTTGGCGCCGCAGGCGATGTCGGGGTCGGCGGTCGCCAGGATCCGGTCCACGGCCTCCTGCTGGGAGAGGCCCTGGGCCAGGAGGACGGCCACCGCGCCGGAGACGTGGGGTGCGGCCATGGACGTGCCGGCCAGGTACTCGTACTGGTTGGCCTCCGCCTCGTCCCACCAGGTGGACAGGATGTTCTCCTCGCTGTCGCCACCCGACCCACCCGGGGCCACCAGGGCCCACTTGGCGTTGCCGGTCGGGCTCGAGTAGCTGGCGACCTGCTTGTCGGGCCCGGTGGCGCCGACCACCAGGGCGTCGAGGTCGCCGTACTCGCTGGAGCCGATCCCGAGGCCGAAGAGGTCCTCGTTGCCGGAGCTGACCACGGGCACCGCCCCGTGGGACCAGGCGTATTCGACGCCCTCGGCGAGGCCGCTGCCGAAGGTGGCGGCGGTCACGAACAGCGCCTCCCCGAGCGACATGTTCACGACCTTGGCGCCGTGGTCGACGACCCACTTGATGCCGGCGAGGACGTCGTCGGAGTTGGCGCTGCCGGTCGCCGAGAAGGCCCGGGCGACGACCAGGTTGGCGTCGGGGGCCACGCCGGCCACCCCCACCCCGTTGTCCCGCACGGCGGCGGCGATGCCGGCCACATGGCTGCCGTGGCCGTACACGTCCTGGCCCGTGCCCTGGCACTTGGCCGGGTCGCCACCGGAGTCGACGCAGCTGGCGTGTGCGACCACCCGACCGGCCAGGTCCTCGTGGTTCAGGTCGACGCCCGTATCGACGATGCCGATGAGTACCCCGGCGCCCGTCGACTGCGTCCAGGCGGCGGGAGCGCCGATCTGGGTCAGGCCCCACAGCTTGTCGAAGGAGGCGTCGTTGGACGCGGACACGGATGCGCCTCCCGGCCCCAGCGCGAGCGTCAGCCCGGCGACAGCGGCGGCGATCCTCTGGCTCCGTACCCTGGCCACGGCCCCTCCCCCCTCGGTCCCCGTGAACTGGTCTTCGTGAGACCACCAGGTTACCGCTCCCCGTTACCATTTCTCAGGTAGTGGCCAGCGACGTGACCTTCGTGGCCGCCTTCACCGGCGGCGTGGTGTCCTTCCTCTCCCCCTGCGTGCTCCCGCTGGTTCCCGCCTACCTGTCGGTCATCACCGGCCTGGACGTGGCCGAGATGCGGGAGGGGCGGGCCCGGGACCTGCCCCGGATCGCCTGGCACACGGCCCTGTTCGTGGCCGGCTTCTCGGCCGTGTTCGTGCTCCTGGGACTGTCGGCCACGGCGTTCGGCCAGGCCGCGCTGCGCAATCAGTCGGCCATCACCCGCGTCTCGGGCCTGATCATGCTGGCCATGGCCCTCTACGTCCTCGGCTCGCTGGTGCTCTCCGCCCCCGGCCTCTACCAGGAGCGGCGGTTCTCCCCCAACCTGGCCCGCTTCGGCCCCCTGGCCGCTCCGGTGGCCGGGGTGGCGTTCGGCTTCGGCTGGACGCCGTGCATCGGCCCCGTGCTCACCTCCGTCCTGGCCCTGGCCGCCGCCTCCTCCGGTCTCGGCCGGGCGGCGGCGCTCCTCCTGGCCTACTCCGCCGGCCTGGGGATGTGCTTCCTCGTCACCGGCCTCGCCCTCGGGCGCCTGGCCGGGGCGCTGCGGTTCGTCACCCGCCACTCCCGGGGCCTGAGCGCCGTCTCGGCCGCCTCGCTGGCCGCCTTCGGGGTGCTGCTCGCCCTCGACCGGATGGTGTGGCTCACCTCCAAGCTCCAGGGCGGCCTCGAGGCCATCGGCCTGGGCCGGCTCGTCACGCTGGGTTCGTCGGGGTGGTGGGGATGACCGCGGGCAGGCTGCGGCTCATCGTCGGCGTCGCCGCCCTCACCGTGCTGGGCGCGGTCGGCTTCTTCTCCTTCCGGGGGGCGGGTGAGGACGAAGCCGCACCCACCACGGTCGACGTCACTGAACCGGAGGCCTTCGACCTCCCGGCGCTGGAGGGCGACGGCCGGGTGCGCCTGGCGGATTTCAAGGGCACGCCGCTGGTGGTCAACTTCTTCGCCTCGTGGTGCGGCCCGTGCGAGAAGGAGCTGCCCCACTTCGCCGACGCCGCCAGCAAGCTGAAGGGGAAGGTCAGGTTCATCGCCCTCAACTCCATGGAGACCCGCTCCGACGCAGCCGTGGAGATGGCGAGGCGTCACGGCCTGGAGGAGGCCGGCATCACCGTCGGCCGAGACGTCGGGGGTCGGGCCAACTCGCAGCTCCACGACCGGCTGGCGCTGGGACGGGGCATGCCGATCAACGCCTTCTACGACGCCAACGGGACCCTCCTCGACGTGGGCCGGGGGGCGCTGCTGGGCAACAAGCTCGCCAACAGCCTCCACAACATGTACGGCGTCACCTACGAGAGCTCCGGGTGACCGGCTGAGGCCTGCGCCGGGGCTGGCGCCAGAGGTGATTGCGTTTCTGCTGCTCTGAGCGGCATAAGCGCGATCACCTCCCCCGCAGGAGGGCCACCACCCGCCTAACCACCCCCGGGCCGTCGAGGCCCACCACCACGTCGTGCGCCACCCCGCCCTGGTCCTCCCTCAAAGCGCCGTTGCCGTCGACCACCAAGACCCGGGCCTCAAGCCGGCCGACGCCCTCACCAACGGCGACCAGGAGGGCAGCAGGGTCATGAAGGTGCACCGCCTCCTCCCCCGCAGGAACGCCCGTCTCGGCCAGTCCCGCAAGCCACAGCTCAACAGTGGGGACCAGCTCCGGGGCAGCCGCCAGCAACCGCCCGAGCATCACCGCATCAACCCGGGTCGCCACCGTCGCATCGAGCGGCACCACCGTCACCCCCGGATGAGCGAGCACAACCGCCGCCGCCCCGGGATCGGCGCCGAAGTTGGATTCCACCCGGCGGAGCCCGCCCCGGTGCTGGACGGGCGCCAGCGCCCCGCCCATCACCACCGTCCGGGGCGCCCGCCACCCGGTACCGGCGAGGGCGGCGAGGTTGGTCAGGGGACCGATGCCGAGCACCAGGTCGGGCCCGGCGGCGGGAATCGCCGCGACGGCCGCCGCCGCGCCGGCCACCACCGCCACCTCCTCGGGGACCAACCGGCATGCGACCTCGGCCCGCCAGAGGACGTCGGCGCCCACAGTGCTCACGCCCGCCAGCTCGACGCCGGGGTGAGCTACGGCGCAGAACAGGGCAACGGCATCATCCGGGTTGGTGCCGACATCCGTATCGATCCAGATACGCACCGGCCGCCTCAGCCGGCGACGAGGTGCCTCAGCGCCGGGATCAGCTCCGGGAACTCGAACGTGTACCCCGAAGCCTCGAGCCGGGCCGGCAACACCCGCTGGCCGCTGAGGAGGAGCTCCTCGGCCATCTGGGCGCCGAGGACGAGCTTGAGGGCGGGGGCGGGCAGAGGCACG
Organism: Acidimicrobiia bacterium; assembly: GCA_050743445.1. Lineage (GTDB taxonomy): Bacteria > Actinomycetota > Acidimicrobiia > IMCC26256 > BP-133 > CAWBJP01. Next base: position 1,393 of record JBOGFO010000109.1, on the reverse strand, counting down.
AGGGCGGGGCGGCGGAGCACGCCGGCCAGCACCCGGGTGAACTCCTCGTTGGTCACGGGATTCGGGGCGGTGGCGTTGACCGGCCCCGAGGGCGCACCGTCGCCCAGGAGGTGGACGATGGCACCGACCTCGTCGTCGATGGCGATCCAGCTCACCCACTGCTTCCCCGAGCCCATCCTGCCGCCCATGCCCGTCTTGAAGGGCAGGATCATCTTCTTGAGGGCTCCGCCCTTCGCTGAGAGGACCATGCCGGTGCGGAGATGGGCCACGCGGATGCCGGCCTGCTCGGCCGGCTTGGTCGCCGCCTCCCAGGCCCGGGCCAGGCCGCCCAGGAACCCGGTGTCGTCCGCCGGGGTGTCCTCGGTGATGCCCTCGTCGCCCCGGTCGGCGTAGATGTCCATGGCCGAGCCGGAGACGAGCACCGTGGGCCGATGCTCCAGCTTGGCCAGCGTCTCGGCCAGGAGGGTGGTGCCCTTGATCCGGGAGTCGCGGATGCGGGCCCGCTGGACGTCGTTCCAGCGCTTGTCGCCGATCCCCTCCCCCGCCAGGTTCACGACCCCCCCGACGCCTTCCAAGCCGGCGGCGTCGATGGTTCCCGCCTGCGGGTCCCAGGGGATCGTGTCGGCGCCGCCTTTGGCGCTTCCGGGCCGGACGACGCGGAGCACCCGGTGGCCGGCGGCCTCGAGGGCCGGGCGGAGGGCGGAGCCGATGAGACCACTGGATCCGGTGACGGCGACGTCCATGAGCGTCCATCCTCGCGTCCATCACGGTGAGCCCCGGAAAGGTCCGGGTTTGGGGGCCGGGGCAAGCCGGGAACCTTTGATCCCAGGACGTTGGCCCGTGGCGCTCTGGGGGTGTCGCCGTGTTGTTCCTCCGCTGGCTGGCCAGCATGGTGATCGTCGCCGTGGTCCTTCCGGTATCTCCGGCAAGGGCGAGCAGCGACGCCGGGCTGCGCGCCCCCCGCACGCTGGCCGTGGACGGCGTCGGGCACGTGCTCGTGACCGACACCGAGAACCACCGGATCGTGCGGATCGAACCCTCGGGGACGATGAGCGTCGTGGCCGGGACCGGACGAGCGGGCGATGCCGGTGACGGCGGGCCCGCCACCGCCGCCGAGCTTCAAGACCCGCACGGCATCGCCGTGGACAGGGCCGGCAACATCTATGTGGCCGACAGCCCGAATCACCGGATCCGCCGGATCGACCGGGCCGGGATCATCACCACCGTGGCCGGCACCGGATCCTCCGGGTTCAGCGGCGACGGCGGGCCGGCCACCGCCGCCCGGCTCAACCGGCCCCGCAACCTGCTGGCCACGGCGGACGGGTCGCTGATCATCGCCGACACCGACAACCGCCGGATCCGCCGGGTCGACCCGGCCGGCATCATCACCACC
>JBOGFO010000108.1:0-11711 GCA_050743445.1 Acidimicrobiia bacterium | reverse complement strand
CCCAGCTGGTCGTCTTCGCCTACGAGGCCGGACTCGTCCGGCCCGGCTGGGCCAGCTGATACCCCTGCTCCTCCGGCGGTTGATACACCTGCTCCTCCTGCGCTGATACCCCCGTTCCTCCTGCCCTGATACAGCAGGGGGAGTAGGAGAAGAGCCTCCGCTCGCCCGACGACGGCGGCCGGCCCGACCCCGACGATGGGTCCATGACCGACACCGCCGTCTCCATCACCGGACTGACCAAGCGCTACGGCGCCCGAACCGTCGTCAACGATTTCGACCTCGACCTCCCCACCGGCGTCGTCGCCGGCTTCGTCGGACCCAACGGAGCCGGCAAGACGACGACCATGGCCATGCTCCTGGGGCTGGTCCGGCCCAGCGCCGGGTCCGGCACCGTCCTCGGCCGGTCCATCGCCGAGCCGGCCCGCTACCTCCCCGAGGTGGGGGCCCTCATCGAGAACCCGGCCTTCTACCCGGCGCTCACCGGCGCCGAGAACCTCCGGGTGTTCGCCACCGTCGCCGGCCACGACCCGGCGCCCATCCCCGGCCTGCTGGCCCGGGTCGGACTCGGGGCGCGGGGCGGCGACCGCTACCGCAGCTACTCGCTGGGCATGAAGCAGCGCCTGGGCATCGCCGCCGCCCTGCTCGGCGACCCCCGGCTGCTCATCCTCGACGAGCCCGCCAACGGCCTCGACCCCCAGGGCGTGCGGGAGATGCGAGCCCTGGTGGCCGGGCTGGCCGGCACCGGTCGCACCGTGCTCGTGTCGTCCCACGACCTGAGCGAGCTGGAGCAGATCTGTGACTGGCTGGTGCTGATCGACACCGGCCGCTGCCTCTACCAGGGCCCGACCCGCGACCTGCTGGCCGGCGTCACCGGCGGGCTGGCCGTCGTCCCGGAGCGCCGGGCCGACCTCCCCGCCCTGTCGGGGCTGCTGGCGGCCCGGGGGCACGAGGTGGCCCTGATCGACGACCGCCTGGTGGTGGCCGTCAACGGCACGCCGCTCTGTGACCTGGCGGCGACGGTGAACCGCACCGCCTTCGACGCCGGGATGGTGCTGGTCGAGCTGAGCCCGCTGCGCACGACCCTCGAAGACCGCTACCTCTCCCTCGTCGAAGGAGGCACCCGATGACCCGCATCATCCAGGCCGAGCTGCTCCGCCTGCTCCGCCGCCGGACGCTGCTCGGCGTCGCCGCCGGCGCCGCCCTGTTCTCGGTGGTGGCCACCTGGGCCACCTTCGCTTCGGCCCGGGCCCCGGGCGTCAACCCGGCCCAGGGCCGGGGCGGGACCACCCTCGCCGCCCTCAGTGGCTCGGGCGGTGGTACCGAGGCCTTCGCCGTCGGCGCCTCGTTCCTCGGCTTCTTCGTGTTCGTGACCTTCATCGCCCTGCTGGCCGGCGAGTTCTCCGGCGGCACCTTCCGGGCCCTGCTGCTGCGCGAGCCGCACCGGCTGCGGCTCATCGTGGGCAAGCTGGCCGGGATCCTGATCGTGGCCGCGGCGGCGGTGGCCGGGGCCGAGGTGCTCACCTTCCTTGCCTCGCTCCTGGTGGCCCCGACGAAGGACATCGCCACCACCGACTGGTTCTCCCTGTCCAGCCTGGCGGCGGCGGGGCGCGACTACGCCACCGTGTTCGCCGGCGTGGCCGGCTGGGGGATCTTCGGCACCACCCTGGCCGTGATCTTCCGGTCGACGCCGGTCGCCCTCGGCGTCGGCTTCGCCTGGGCCGGCCCGTTCGAGAACATCACCGTGGATTCGTGGGAGACGGGCTACCGGGTCTTCCCCGGCCAGGTGCTGGCCTCCCTCATCCGGGGCGGCTCCACCGAGCTGGGCCTGGGGCGGGCCCTGGTCACCGCCGCCCTCTACACGGCCGTCGCCGCCACCGTGGCGCTGGTGCTCGTCCGCCGGCGGGACGTCACCGCCTGACCGGGGCCGGAGCCGGGGGGCGCCGCTGGATAGGGTCGGTCCGTGACGGCGCCTCCCGGCAGCGACTCCCCCGGCCTGCTCGACGGGTTCGTGGTCATCGACCTGTCCCGGGTGCTGGCCGGTCCCTACGCCGGCCAGGTGATGGCCGAGATGGGGGCCGACGTCATCAAGGTGGAGCTCCCCGGCGGTGACCCGTCCCGGGCCATCGGGCCCCACCTCGACGGCCGCTCGGCGTACTTCTCGTCGCTCAACACCGGCAAGCGGGGCGTGTGCCTCGACCTGCGCACGGAGGCCGGACGCCGGGCCCTCGAAGCCCTGGTGGCCCGGGGCGACGTGGTGCTGCACAACTTCCGGCCCTCCATCGCCCGGGACCTGGGCCTCGATCCGCCCACGCTCCTCGGCCGCCACCCCGACCTGGTGGTGGTGACGGTGGCGAGCTACGCCGGGGACAGCGACCGGGCCGAGGAACCGGCCTTCGACCTGACCATCCAGGCCGAGACCGGGATCATGGCCGTCACCGGCGAGCCGGGCCGGCCCCCCGTACGGGCCGGGGTGGCGGCCAGCGACCTGGTCACCGGGCTGTGGGCGGCGTTCGGGGCGGTCGCCGCCCTCCTGGCCCGCGCCCGGGGCGCCGGCGGGCGCCACGTCGAGGTCCCGATGGTGGACGCCACCCTGCCGCTCCTGTCCTACCTGGCCACGACGGCGCTGGTCACCGGACGGGACCCGGGCAAGGTCGGTTCCGGGCACCACTCCGTCCGGCCCTACGGCGCCTTCCCGGTGGCCGACGGCTGGATCGTGATCGCCGTCCTGGCCGACAAGTTCTGGCCCCCGCTGTGCGACGCCCTCGACCTGGGCGGCGCCAAGGCCGACGCCCGCTTCGCCACCAACGCCGGCCGGCTGCGGTTCTCGGCCGAGGTGGAGGCGGCCGTGGTGGACGGGCTGCGGAACCTGACCCTGGACGAGGCGGCCGGACGGCTCACCCGGGCCGGAGTCCCCCACGCCCCCGTCCTCGGGCTTCTCGACGCCCTGTCCACCCCCTACGTCCGCCACCGGGGGCTGGTGGCCGACCTGGCCGTGCCCGAGGGGTCCTACCGGGTGGTGCAGGGACCGCTGCGGACCCCGGGGGCGCAACCCCGGCCGGCGCCCGCCCTGGGCGAGCACACCGAGGAGGTGCTGCGCGAGGTCCTCGGGTCCGACTCGCCGTTGTTGCAGGAGATCCTGGCCGCGTCCCCGGCTGGTGCCCCCCACCGGCCGGATGCGACCAAGCCCGAATGACCGTCAGACGAAGTAGTTGTCGTGGCGGTGGCAGAGCTCGGTCCACTCCTCGTCGGTGAACTGGCGGCCGGCGACCCGCTCGGCGATGGCCTCGAAGTAGCCCTCCCGGGGAGCGCCGGGGGCGAAGTGGATGAGCATGGAGACGGGCCCGTCGGACTCGTTGCGGAACCCGTGCACGCCGCCTTCGGGGACGTGGACGAAGTCGCCGGCGCCGGCGTCGATCCAGTCCTTGCCGTCGTAGAGCTGCACCGTCCCCGCCAGGACGTAGAACGACTCCGCCATGGTCCGGTGGAAGTGCGGTGCGGCGCCGCCCGAGTGCGGCCCCGCCTCCCAGCGGTAGAGGCCGAAGAGGCCGCCGGTGGAATCGCCCGAGGCCACGTAGCTGAGGGTGACGGCCGAGCCGATCCTGACTTCGGGTTCGTGGTCCGCCGGGCGGAGGGTGGCGGTGATCTCGCCGTCCTCGCCGTGATAGCGGGGCTCCGGGTACGACATGGTGTTCCCCTTTCTCGGCCAACGCATTCTTGTGAGGTTCTTGCCAGCAAGCGCTGGCAAAAACCTCACAAGTTCGCCTAGGGCAGGGTCCCGGACAGGCGGACGGCGAGGACGGCGTGCTGGGTGGCGTTGCCCGGCGGGCCGTCGGGGAGCCGGTCCGGGTGCTCCCCGATGAACCGGGCGGCGGCCAGCACGGCGTCGTGGTCCCGTGCGTCCTCGTCGGCCGGGTGGGCGAAGACCCAGCGCCGGGCCCGGCGGGAGATCTCGGCCTTGTCCCCGTCGTCCGGATCGATCCCGGCGGCGGGAAAGACCCGGCAGTCGTAGGTCCGGCACGTGCGCGGGCGGTACTCGTAGATGGAACAGGCGCCCTCCACCAGCATGGGGCAGTGGCCGTTCTCGTCGTAGCCGAGGAGAACGTGGCCCCGGGGGCGCCGGGGCGCCGGGAACAGCAGCGGGGCGGGGATGCGGGCCAGGGTCTCCGTCTCATCGGGGCCGATGGCGATGAACTGCGACGAGGTGCAGCATGCCGTGCACCCGCCGCAGGGAACCTCCGAGGCGGCGTCGCCGTCCAAGGCGCGCCGCATGCCGGCCAGCCACGCTGAGAAGCTCCCGGCCGCCAGCGGCTCCTCGTCGATCACGTCTCCGTCGACCATGGCGATCCTGATGGGGAACCGTCGGGCTCGTCACCCCCCGGGGCGCGCCCCGTACACTCCGCCCCATGGGTCAGGCGGTCCAGCTCGCCGGGGCAGTGCTCATCATCATGGCCTACCTGTTCGCCCAGCGGGGCCAGGTCCGGTACGACTCGGTGCAGTTCCTGGCCATGAATACGATCGGGGCGCTCATCCTGGCCGTCGTGGCCGCCCTGGAGGGGCTCTGGGGCTTCCTGCTCCTCGAGACCGTCTGGGCCTGGGTGGCCGGCCGGGGCCTCCGCAAGGCGATCAAAGCCAACAAGCAGGCCAAGATCGACGAGAAGAAGGCCAAGATCTCCGGCCGTCGGGGAACCCGCCGCCGCCCGGGCCCCAATCCCCTCCGCCGGGTCGAATAGGCGACGGTCATGGTCGGGGCCGAGATGTTCTCCGACGAGGCCGTGGTCCAGGGTCTCGAGGGCGCGTACAAGACCGAGGACGCGGCCCGCCGGCGCCGGGTGGTGCTCGAGGCGCTGGCGCTGGAGCCGGGCGAGCGGGTGATCGACATCGGCACCGGGCCGGGGTTCGTGGCCCTGGAGATGGCCGGCGTGGTCGGGCCGACCGGGGCGGTGCTGGCCATCGACACCGCCGAGGGGATGCTGGCGCTGGCCGCCCGGCGGCTGGCCGACCGGCCCTGGGTCGTGGTGCAAACGGGCGACGCCACCAAGCTGCCGGCCGAGGACGCCACTTTCGACGCCGCTGTCTCGGTGCAGGTCTACGAGTTCATCGCCGACGTGGCCGTTCCCGTGGGCGAGATGGCCCGGGTGCTGTGCCCCGGGGGGCGGGGCGTCATCATGTCCACCGACTGGACCTCGATCGCCTGGAACGCGGCCGACGAGGCCCGCCGGGATCGGATCCTGGCCGCCTTCACCGAGCACTGCCCCCACCAGGATCTCCCCCGCCGGCTGGCGCCCGTCATCCGGGCCGCCGGGCTCGAGCTCACCGGTCAGCGGGTCTTCCCCATGTTCAACCTCGACTTCGACGCCAACCGCCACAGCTACCACCTAGCGCCGCTCATCGCCGGCTTCGCCCGGGGCCGCCAGGGCGTGACCGACGACGACGCCACCGGCTGGCTCGAGGATCTCCGCACGCTGGCCGGCGAGGGCCGCTACTTCTTCGAGCTCAACCAGTACCTGTTCAGCGTCCGCCGGCCGGCGCAGCTCAGGCGACGGCGGTGAGCCGGCCGTAGGAGCGCGAGGCCCGGGCGACGAGCGTGGCGGCGACGCCGAGGAGCCCGGCGGTGGTGAAGACGAGGGCGATGCCCCGCTCCGGGCCGGTGCCGAACCAGCCGCCGATCCAGGCCGCGCCCCGCCCGTCGGTCATGAAGGGCATGACGAAGACCTCGGCCAGGGGGCCGATGAAGAAGGCGGTGAGGGGCGAGGCGGCGTTCTCCACCATCTGGGCGAAACCGAAGACCCGGCCCTGGCGCTCGAAGGGGATCGAGCGCTGCAGGACGGTCTGCTCGGCCGCCTCGATGACGGGCATGAGCAGCATCCAGACGAAGGTGCCGACGGCCAGGGGGACAATGGACGACCGCAGCGTGAAGGTGGAGCAGATGACCCAGTTCACGAGGTTGCCCAGGATCAGGATCCGCACCGGCATCGGCCCGAGGCCCACCCGGGCGACGACGAGGCCGCCGATGATCATGGCCAGGCTGATGAACCCCCACAGCAGGCCCCACGTCTCGACCGACACCAGCGACAGGCCGTAGGCGTCCATGAGAGCCAGGAACACGCCCAGCAGCGTGTTGTTGAACGCCGCCAGCCCGATCAGCATGGACAGGCCGGGGACGGCCCGGATGGCCTCCACCGCCCCCCGGATGTCGATGCGGGGGCCGACCTGGTCCTCCGTGGCCGTCGGGACCGGCTCGGCGAAGCGGATGGCCAGGAGACGGACCAGGGAGGCCACGGTCAGGGCGAGGGATACGTAGAGGGCCCAACCCATCCCGAACCGGCCGATGACCAGGCCGGAGAACACCGAGGTGATGGCGAAGGACACCCCGGTGATCGTGCCGACCAGGCCGTTGGCCTTGTCCCGGCGATCCTCGGGCACCAGCAGGGTGACGCAGGTCGACAGGGCGATGCCCCGCAGCTGGCCGGCCACCGAACCGACCAGGGTGAGCGCCACCAGCAACCAGAACCACGGGCTCCGCAGCGACAGGAGGCCGCCGGCGTCGACGGCCAGGAACAGCACCGTGGCGGCTACGAAGCAGGCCGCGGAGACGGTGGTGGCGACCGCCATGGCGGCGTGCTTGCGGTGGTGGTCGACGAAGGTCCCGAAGGCCGGGGCCAACACCGCGTAGAAGATGCTGAACGCCCCGCCGACCACGCCGGTGGCCACCACCGAGCGGGTCTCCAGGTACACCCAGAAGGTCAGCGCGAACCACAGGAACGAGCTCGTCACCCCGGAGATCAGCGTGTTGAGCAGCAGCTTGCGGAAGACGCGCTCGGCCCCCGGCACAACGCCGGAGTCTGCCTCGACATCAGACCCTTCCACCCGACACGACATCGTTCCCGGCTCCTGGCTTCGACGGAGTTCTGTTGAGGAGTCAGACGGCCGTGCGCCGCTGAACTCATCGCACGATCACCGGCGGAAGAGCCAGAGCCTGCGAGCTTTGGAGTATGACGTGGGACAAGGGGTCTTGTCCCGGCAATTTTCGCGGTCGGTCAGCCGGCTCCGGCGAGGAGGGCAGCGGCCTCGGCGGCCATGTCGGCCACGATCTCACCCGCCGGCTTGACCGACTTGATGATCGGGGAGCTCTCCGCCCCGGCCAGGAGGCACATCTCGTCGAAGTCGCCGGTGCTGCCCCGGGTGGGGATGATGACGCTGAACTTTGCCCATGGCGTAGGGGACCCCGCCGGGCACGCTCTCCAGGGCATCAGCCGGGCGGTGCCGACCACCGCCGGGCCCGGGGGCGGAGTGGGGATGGTGTCCTCCTTGCCCTTCAACTCGGCCAGGACCCGGTTGACGATCGACCGGGTGTAGGCGCTGGGGAACTCCGGGCCGAAGATGGCGGTGGGGGTCGTCTCGCTCCAGCCGTCGGTCACGGCGATGACCCGACGCATGTACTCCCCGTGGGCGTAGGACTCCTCGGAGACGGCGAAGCGGGTGCCGACCCAGCCGCCGTCGGCGCCTTCGGCCAGGGCGTTGACCAGTGTCCGGCCGTCGGCGATGCCGCCGGAGCCGAGCACGAGGACGTCCTCGCGGACGGCGGCTTTCACCAGGGCGACGATCTCGGAGCGGTGCAGCGGGTTGCCGTCCTGGAAGCCCCGCACGTGGCCGCCGGCCTGCTTGCCTTGCACGACAAGGACTTCGGCGCCGTAGCCGACCGCCTCGAGGGCGCCCTCCACGCTGCCGACCTGGGCCCACTGGGGGATGCCGGCCGCCTTCAGGGCCTCCACCCAGCGGGGCTCGGGCGCCGTCCAGTACCAGACGACGAAGTCGACCTTCTCCTCGATCAGCACATCGACGTGGCCGTCGTTGATCGACCAGGTGACGTTGCGGCTCTGATGCTCGGGGTCCTGCTCGTAGCCCGGGGTGCCCAGGGTCGTGTCGAAGAACGGGAAGTAGACGAAGTCGACCCCGAACGGTCCCTTGGTCAGCGCCCGGGTCTCCTGGATCTGGGCCCGCAGCCCGACGGGCGACTCGGGGACCGGACCGAGGACGCCGAGGCCGCCGGCGTTGGTCACCGCCGCCGCCAGCTCCGGCGTGGCGTAGAAGGCCATGCCCGCCTGGACGATCGGATAGGCGATGCCGTAGCGCTCCGTCAGCCTCGTCCGCAGGGCCTCGGCCGTTTTGCCGGCGCCACGCCGGCGGTGCTGTTCCCGGCCGGTGGAGCCAGGGGTCCGCCGCCGGCGAGGCCGCTGCCTCCCAGTCCGGCTGCTCCCGCTCCCAGCAGCTTGAGCACGGTTCTCCGGTCGACCCCGCCCATCGCCCCTCCCCACCCGATTCGCAGCGTCCAAAAGATACAGTTGTACCTGTATCAGGTCAAGTAGCTGTATCACATCACGGCCGTATCGCATTGTCCTGGCGGCTCAGTCGGGCAGCATGGGCATGGAGAAGCCCGGGTCGCGCCCGAGGAGCACCCCCCGGGTGATGACCGCCGAGCCGAAGCGGTCCCGCACGCCGTCGACGGTGGCATCGAGGGCGCCGTCGAGGGCGTGTTCCCGGCGGCCGTCGAAGGGCAGCGCCAGCTGGATGGCGCCGGCGTCGTTGAGGTTGCCCACGGCCACGCCCACCAGCGTGAGGCCGCCCCGGCGGCCGATCTCCGGCCACGCGGCGCCGAGCAGATCCCGGGCTGTGGCCAGGACCGGGTCGGTGTGGGCGGTGGCCTGGGGCAGCGTGTGGGACCGGGTGGCCCGGGTGTAGTCGCCGAAGCGCAGGCGCACAGTGACGGTGCGGCCCGCCCGACGCGCCGCCCGCATCCGCCCCGTGACCCGGTCGACGAGAGCGACGAGGACGGTGTCGGCCTCGGCCGGCGACGTCCTCCACCCGCCCAGGGCACACTGCGCCCCCATCGACTTGCGCCGCCGGCCGACGACCACGGGCCGGGGGTCGTGGTTGTGGGCCAGGGCGTGGAGATGGCGGCCGGCGCCGGGACCCCAGCATCGACTCGAGGACGTCCTCGCCGAGGCGGGCCACCTCGGCCACCGTGGTGATCCCCCGGCTGCGCAGCTTCTCGGCCGTCACCGGTCCGACGCCCCAGAGGCGCTCGACGGGCAGGGGGTGGAGGAAGGCGAGCTCGCCGCCCGCGGGGACCACCAGCAGCCCGTCGGGCTTGGCCACCGCGCTCGCCACCTTGGCCAGGACCTTGGTGGGGGCGACCCCCACGGTGATGGGCAGGCCGACCCGCCGGCGGACGGCCGCCCGCAGCTGGGCGGCGATGTCGACCGGCGGGCCCGACACCCGCCGCAGCCCGCCGACGTCGAGGAAGGCCTCGTCGATGGAGAGCCCCTCGACCAGGGGCGAGGTGTCGTCGAAGACCTCGAACACGGCCCGGCTGGCCTCGGTGTAGGCCTCCATCCGGGGCGGCACGACGATCGCCCACGGGCAGAGCCGGCGGGCCTGGGCGCCGCCCATGGCCGTCCGCACCCCGTAGGCCTTGGCCTCGTAACTGGCGGCGAGCACGACGCCGCCCCCCACGATCACGGGCCGGCCCCGGAGCCGGGGGTTGTCCCGCTGCTCGACCGACGCGTAGAAGGCGTCGAGGTCGGCATGGAGGATCGTGGCTTCGCCTGACGCGAACATATGTTTGCATACGCCTGTGTCCGTTATCCGGGTCGGGCAGGGCCGCCATCGCTTCTTGGCATGCGGATTTCCACCTGACGCGCAATCTGCATGCCAGCTTCCGGTGAACCGCTCCCGATCAGACGGTGAGGAACCGGACCGTTCCGCCGGAGAGCTCGGGGACGGCGGCGAGGCGGTCGTCGGTGCGGAGGCCGAGATCGGCGGCGTTCTTGAGGCCGGTGGTGACTTCGGCGGCGGAGCCGTCGGGGGCGATGCGGAGGAGACGGCCGCCGGGGTTGTCGGTGACGAGGTAGTCGGCGTCGAGCTTCTCGATGCCGTCGAGCCGGCCGGTCTTGACCATGCCCGGCAACGGGCTCACGGCCTTGGTGGCCAGGTCGACGAGGAGCAGGATGCCGTGGTCGGTGGGCGGGTTCGGGTCGCCCGGATCGGTGGAGCCGCCGTAGGTCGCCACCACGAGGTTCGGACCGTCGACCAGCAGGCCGTTGGGAGAATCGAGCTCGGCCGACTCGAGGAAGATCTCCGGCGCCCGCGTGCCGGCCGGGATCCGGTAGATGGCGTTGCGGAGCATGTCGGAGACGTAGACGTCGCCGCTGGCCTCGTCGACGGCGACGTCGTTGGGGGACTTGGCCCCGATGGCGTCGAGGTCGATCGCCGCCTCGATGGCCGCCGTCTCGGGGTCGATGATGACCAGCTGGCCGACGTCGGCCACGAAGAGCCGGTCGGCCACCCGGCGGATCCCCTTCGGCGACCGCAGCCCGGTCACCCACCGGGTCACCTGGCCGTCCGCCCCCAGCTTGCTGATGTAGCCGTCCTCGTCCCGGCCGTTCGGGTCCAGCGTCGACCCGCCGAAGTTCGACACGTAGAAGGCCAGGGTGGGGGCGTCCCAGTAGGCGCTCTCGGGGAAGGCGAATCCACTGACCGTCCGGTCCTGCGCCTCCGCCGGCGAGAAGGGTGCGACCAGCAGGAAAAGCATGGCGGCAACGAGAGTTCGACGCATCGTCCCTCCTACCCGTCCGGGTGCGGCAGCTCGGCCCAGTCCTACCACGGCCCGAAGGTGACCACGTATGTCGCCGCCCACGGGGCCGGTCTCCCCCACCGTCCAGGTGCGCCAGGATGACGGCATGATCGATCACGTCGGAATCCAGTGCCAGGACGTCCCGGCCGCCGCCGCCTTCTACGACACCGTTCTCGCGCCCTTGGGGGGCAAGCGCATCCTCGACTTCGGCGTGGCCATCGGCTACGGCACCGGCCACCCCAACTTCTGGATCGGCGAGCTGGCCGACGGCGTCAACCGCCCCATCCACACCTGCTTCCAGGCGACGGACCGGGCCATGGTGCGGGCCTTCTTCGACGCCGCCGTGGGCACCGGCGCCGAGGTCCTCCACGAGCCCCGGGTCTTCCCCGAGTACCACGAGAACTACTACGGCGCCTTCGTCCGCGACCCGGACGGCAACAACGTCGAAGCCTGCAGCCACGGGCCCGAGTAGCCGGAACGCCGGAGGCGGGCGCGATTGTGGCCCTCACAGGGCGCTTATCGCACCCGCCTCCGAAGGGCGGCGCGTTTACCCGGCGACCCGGCCCTCCTCGAGGGTGACCACCCGGTCGGCCAGGGCGGCCGTGCGCGCCGGGTGGTCGTCGACGACGAGGACGGCCCGGCCGTCGGCCCGCAGGGCGGCGATGACCTCGACGATGACGTCGGCCACCGCCGGAGCCAGACCGAGGAAGGGCTCGTCGAGGAGGAGCACGCCGGGCCGGCTGATGAGCGCCCGGCCGAAGGCCAGCATCTGCTGCTCTCCCCCGGAGAGGGTCCCCGCCGGCTGCGACCGGCGAACGGCCAGCGCGGGAAAGCGGCCGTAGACCTCGCCCAGGGCCGGGGACCGGCGGACGGCCCGGACGGTCCGGGGGCCACCGGCGTAGAGGCCGAGCACCAGGTTGTCGTCCACGCTGAGGCCAGGAAACAGCTGGCGGCGCTCGGGGACGACGACCACGCCGGCCCGCACGGCCGCCGCCGGATCGGAGGGCCGCAGGACGTGGCCGTCGACGAGGACCTGGCCCTGGCGGGGAACGAGACCGCCCAGGGCGGCCACAAAGGT
>JBOGFO010000107.1:0-3202 GCA_050743445.1 Acidimicrobiia bacterium | reverse complement strand
GCCCTGGCCGCCGCTCCGGTCGAGCCCGTCGACGAGCTCACGAAGCGCCGCCTGATCGCCGCCGCCCTGGAGGCAGCCGGACCGGCTGTCATCCGGAAGCGGCCCTGGTACCAGAGCCCGGCCCTGGCCGGAGGCGTCGCCGCCGCCATCCTCGCCCTCTTCGCCGCTGTCCCCTTCGTGACCGGTGGGAACGACAACAACGCCGGCGAGCAGGCCACCGCCTCGCTCGAGGCGGCGAGCGACCTGTTCCTGGGCGATCTCGGCGACCTGTCCGACCCCGCCGTGCTCCGCGACCGCTTCGACTCCCGGCGCTCCCTGGCCCTGACCGACCGCACGGGCGGAGGGGAGGCCGACGCCGCCGCCGGGGCGGAGACCACCGAGGAGGCGCCCAAGGCGGCGTCCTCGTCCGAGGCCCCACCGTCGCCAATGGCGAGCGAGCCGGCCAACAACCCGGCGGCAGACAACTCCGCGGAGATGGGTGGCACCGACAGCATGTACTCCGGGGGGAACAGCAGCCAGGTCGCCCGGGACGAGGCGGCCGGCGGAGTCGACCGGACGGTGGCCGACGCCTGCGCCCGCACTCTGGCCGACGGGCCGGCCCGGGGCCTGACCCTGGTGGCCCTGGCCACCGGCATGTACCAGGACACTCCCGCCGTGGTCGCCGTCTTCAGCGGCGAGGGCGGCGACACGGCCTTCGTCGTGGACCGGGACGGCTGCGCCGTCCTGACCAGCTACCAGATCTGACCGGCTACCGGGTCGGGCTACTTGGCCTGCGACGTCCGCCAGGCGGTGATGACGCCGTAGGCGGCCACGCCTCCGGCCAGGAGGATGGCGATCCAGCCCTCGGCCGGCCACGGAGCCCCGGCCGCGGTGTCCTCCTGAACCGCCCTCATCTCGCCCCAGACGGCGAGCATCCCCGCCACGGCCCCCATCCACACCGGCGGGGCGCCACTCCAGCACCGGTTCACCACCCAGGCCAGCGCCGCCCCCAGACCGGCACCCCCCATGATGGGCAGGAACTGGATCCCGTCCCCCTGGAAGGGGTACTCACCCAGCACCATCCCCCCGAACCAGGCCAGGGCGGCGGCCAGGACCACCGAGAGCACGACTCGCTTCGCCACGGTCGGGGAGGTTAGTGGCCCTCATGTAGGCTGCCCCGCCATGGCGTCGCCGACCCGTCCGGCTGGAGCCGTGTCGCTCCATCCTGCCGAGCCTGACTGGACGGCTCAGGTTGCCGACGCCATCGACAACGCCGTCAGTACGGTGCGGGACAAGACGGTGGTGCCCGCCCAGAAGTTGGTCCGGGCCGTCGTGGCCGGTCTGCTGGCGGGTGTGCTGGCCTCCGTGGCCCTCGTTCTGCTCGCCATCGGCGCCTTCCGGGTGCTGTCGGTCTACCTGCCCGAAGACGTCTGGGCCGCCGACCTGGTACTGGGCGGAATCTTCACCGTCGCCGGTCTGTTCTGCTGGTCACGCCGCTGACCGAGGAGCACCAATTGGATGCCGTCCGAGATGTGATCATCATCGGGTCCGGTCCCGCCGGGCTCACCGCCGCCGTCTACACGGCCCGGGCCAACCTGCTTCCTTTCGTCATCGAGGGATTTCCCGACGCCGGGGGGCAGCTCATGCTGACCACCGACGTGGAGAACTACCCCGGTTTCCCCGACGGGATCCTGGGCCCCGAGCTGATGGAGAAGTTCCGGTCCCAGGCGGCCCGCTTCGGGGCCGAGTTCCTCACCGCCAAGGCCGACGAGGTGGACCTGTCCTCGCGTCCGTTCCGGGTCAATGCCGAGGGCCGCGACTTCTTCGCCCGGACGCTCATCATCTCCACCGGCGCCACGGCCCGGCTCCTCGGCCTGCCCTCCGAATCCCGGCTGTTGGGCCACGGCCTGTCGACCTGCGCCACCTGCGACGGGTTCTTCTTCCGCGGGGCCGAGATCGCGGTCGTGGGCGGCGGTGACTCCGCCATCGAGGAGGCGACCTTCCTGACCCGCTTCGCCGAGAAGGTGACGGTCATCCACCGCCGGGACGAGCTGCGGGCCTCCAAGATCATGCAGGACCGGGCCTTCGCCAACGACAAGATCGCCTTCCAGTGGAACAGGGTGGTCGAGGACGTCCTCGGGGACGAGAAGGTCACCGGGCTGCGCCTGCGCGACCTGGTCACCGGCGACACGACGGACCTGCCGGTGGGCGGCGTGTTCGTGGCCATCGGCCATGACCCGAACACCAGGCTGTTCACGGGCCAGCTCGAGCTCGATCCGGCCGGCTACATCGTCACCCGCGACGGCACCCGCACCTCGGTGGAAGGCGTCTTCGCCTGTGGCGACGTCCAGGACCACGTCTACCGCCAGGCGGTGACGGCGGCCGGCTCCGGTTGTATGGCGGCCATCGACGCCGAGCGGTTCCTGGAAGCCGAATCCCACCGGGCCTCGGTCTGATCAGGACCCGCCCGGGTCCGGTTCAGCTCTCCTCGTCGTAGGGACCTTCGATGCCCCGGCGCAGGCCGCGCACGATGGCGCGGCCGGCGTCGCCGGCCCGGCTCACCAGGAGCTGCACGGCCGCCACGTCGCCGCCCTGGGCGGGCTGGCACACGACGGCAGGCATGCGGGTCTCCCGCAGCACGGCATAGGACCGGCCACTCGGTTCCTCGGGCGCGCACCCGAGGGCCCGGGCGAGTTCCTCCAGGACGCAGCGCGCCACCCGGTAGCCGCCCTCGGACCGGAACGACTTGTTGGCCCAGTAGTCGCAGGAGCATCCGGGGACGTCCCCGAAGCGCAGCCCGAAGAACAACTCGGCGCCGAAGGCATTGGCTTCGGCCGCCACCAGGGAGTCCTCCTCCCCGCCCCCCGCCACCAGGACATCGGCTCCGGCGTCGCCGAGGCCCTTCCCCACCAGCTCGCCGAGCGCGTCCAGGCCGGGCTCGACAGCCAGGTAGACCCGGCGCTCGGCCAGGTGCCGCACCCCGGAACGCAGTGTCTCCCGTTCCCGGACCGCAGCCACCGACCCGCCGGCGAAGTGGGACAGGCGCTCGAGGGCGGCGACGCTGGCCGGGCCGCAGATCCCGTCGGCCGCCACCCCGGCGTTGCGCTGGAACTCGAGCAGCGCGTTCAGGGTGTTGGGGCCGAACAGGCCGTCCCCCCGCCCGGCGTCGAACCCGAGGGCGTTCAGGCGGTGCTGCAGGTCGACGACGTCGTCGCCCCGCAGC
>JBOGFO010000106.1:0-2469 GCA_050743445.1 Acidimicrobiia bacterium | reverse complement strand
CGACGGTGCAGTCGACGAGCATGTCGGACTGGGGATCGGTGTACTTGACCAGGAACGAGGTGTCGGCGGCCAGGAACTTCGGGCCGAGGTCGGGGTCTTTGGTGATCTGCTCCAGGAAAGCCCCGATGTTGTCGTAGACCTGCTGGGCGTCGGCGAAGGTGGCCACAGCCCGTCCTCCCTTGTCGATGCGGTTAGAGATGTCGTGTGCTGACGGTGTGCGCCTCGGTGTACTCGTAGAGCCCCTCGGCGGCCAGCTCCCGGCCGCAGCCGCTCTGCTTCACGCCTCCGGCGGGGCCTCTGAGGTCGATGGCGAACATGCCGCTGTTGTTGATGAACGTGGTGCCGGCCTGGATGCGCCGGGCCAGGCGGGCGGCCCGGTCCTCATCGGCGCTCCAGATGGAGCTGGCCAGGCCGAACTCGCTGTCGTTGACCCGGGTGATGGCGTCGTCGAGATCGTCGTAGGCGAGGACGGGCAGGGCGGGACCGAACTGCTCCTCCCGCACCAGTCCGGCCCGGTCGTCGAGGCCGGTGACGATGACGGGGCGCAGGAAGTGGCCTCGCTCCGGGTCACCCCGCAGCTCGCCGCAGGTCCGGACCTGGGCGCCGGCGGCTCTCGCCTCGGCCACCAGCCCGGCCACGAAGTCGCGCTGGCCGGCGTTGTTGACGGGGCCCATCGAGCTCTCCGGGTCGAGCCCAGGGCCGATGACGTACTGGTCGAGGATCTCGGCCATGCCTTCGGCCACCGCCCCCGCCAGCCGGGTGGGGGCATAGACCCGCTTGGTGCCGAAGCACAGCTGCCCGGAGGTGGTGAAGGCTCCCGCCACCAGGTTGCCGCACAGGTTCTCGTCGACGGTGACGTCGTCGAGGAGCAGGGCGGCGTCGTTCCCGCCCAGCTCCAGGTGGACCTTCTTGATGGTCTGTCCGGCGACGGCGGCCACCTCCCGGCCGGTCTCGGTGGAACCCGTGAGGGTCACCATGCGGACCGCCGGGTGCTCCAGCAGGCGCCGGCCCACCGTGCCGCCAGGACCGGTCACGAGCGAGATCACCCCGGGCGGGAAGCGGTCGGCGATGTCGGCCAGGGCCCGGGCCACCGCCAGTGGGGTGAAGCTGGCGGGCTTCACAACGATGGCGTTGCCCGCCACCAGGGCGGGGACCACCTTGATCAGGGCGAGGGCCAGCGGCCAGTTCCAGGGGGTGATGGCGGCCACCACCCCGACCGGTTCGTGGAAGACCCGCAGCACGCCCATGCCGTCGTCGAGGGCGACGACCCCTTCGTCCAGGCCGGGGGCGAGCTCGGCGTAGTAGGTGGCGGCGGCCTCCATGAAGCCGACCTCGAAGGACGCCTCCCAGCGGACCTTGCCCTGCTCCCGGATGAGCAGCTCGTCGAGACCCTCGATGGCGGCCACCCGGTCGGCGGCCTCGGAGACGAGGGCGGCTCGTTCCACGGCGGGGACCTCGGCCCAGGCCACCTGGGCCTTGAGGGCCCCTTCCACGGCGGCGTCGACGTCGTCGGGTTCGAGCAGGGGATAGGTGCCGACCACCTCGGCGGTGTCGGCCGGGTTGCGGACCTCACCCCGCCGGCGGCCCTCGAAGGGCGATCCGGCGATCAGGCAGCTGGCGTCGTAGATGGTGTCGAGAGCCACAGTCGGGCGAGCTCCTGGTCGACGGGTGAACCTCCGGGAAACCGGGGTCGTGCACCATACCTACACTGAACGGTCATTCGGTGTCAACGCCACGTGTGGCTTGACCTGCAGCCCCATCGACTGCTTGAATGAGGATTCAGTCGGAACGTGCTCGGCCCATGCCCGGAGGCTCCGTATGAAGTTCGGCATCTTCTTCGAGCTGTCGGTTCCCCGCCCCCTCACCTCGGAGGCGGACCGGCGGATGTACGAGCTCGCCCTCGAGCAGGTGAAGCTGGCCGACGAGCTCGGCTTCGATCAGATGTGGACGGTGGAGCACCACTTCCTGGAGGAGTACTCCCACTCCTCGGCCCCCGAGATGTGGCTCACGGCGGTGGCCTGCCACACCAAGAACATCCGGATCGGCCACGGGATCTGCACCCTCCTCCCCAAGTACAACCACCCGGTGCGGGCGGCGGAACGGGCGGCCTGGCTCGACATCATCAGCAACGGTCGCCTGGAGTTCGGCACCGGCCGGTCGACCACGTGGACCGAGCTCGGTGGCTTCGGGATCGACCCCGACCAGACCAAGGACATGTGGGACGACTCGCTGCGGGCCATCCCCAAGATGTGGACCCAGGAGGAGTTCTCCTGGGACTCCGAGTTCTTGAAGGTGCCGCCCCGGGTCATCGTGCCCAAGCCGCTCCAGAAGCCGCACCCGCCGCTGTGGGTGGCGGTGTCGTCGCCGGAGACGGCCATCCAGGCCGCCGAGCGGGGCATCGGCATGCTGGGGGTCTCGATCGGCACCCCGGCCGACCAGGAGGCCCGCATCGCCGAGTACCACCGCATC
>JBOGFO010000105.1:0-1904 GCA_050743445.1 Acidimicrobiia bacterium | reverse complement strand
CACCAGGCCATGCCCTTCGCCCAGCGCCTCGGGGTCGAGATTTGCAGCTACGAGGCCGACGAGGTCCGGGCCCGGATGGCCTGGTCGCCCGAGCTCTGCACGTCGGGCGGTGTTCTCCACGGTGGTGCGCTCATGGCGCTGGCCGACTCCCTCGGCGCCGCTGTCGCCCTCGTCAACCTGCCTGAAGGGGCCGGGGGGACGGCCACCATCTCGTCGAGCACCAACTTCCTGCGCGGGGTCCGGGGCGGCACCGTCCACGCCTGCTCCCGTCCGCTCCACCGGGGCCGGACGACCATCGTGGTCGACACCGAGCTGCGCGACGACGAGGGCCGGCTCGTGGCCCGGGTGACCCAGACCCAGGCGGTGCTGGGCGCCCCTGGCTAATGCTGGTCGTCGTTCCCGTTGCCCTGGTTGCCGGGGTCGTGGTTGCCGGCTTCCTGGTCGCCGTCGTTGTTGCCGTGGTCGCCCTGGTTGCCGTGGTCCTGGCACTGCCCCTGATTGCTGTTCCCGTTTCCGTTGCCCTGGTTGCTGTTCCCGTTGCCCTGGTTGCCGGGGTCGTGGTTGCCGGGTTCCTGGTCGCCGTCGTTGTTGCCGTGGTCGCCCTGGTTGCCATGGCCCTGGCAGTCGCCGCCGGCGTCCTCGGGGGCCACCTGCTCGAACTGGCTCATCACGGACCCGCCGATGATCTTCACGGCCGGGATGCCGAGGGCGGCGATGAGCGCGATGAGGACGGCGTACTCGACCATGGCCGTTCCCCGCTCGGTGGTGAATCGCCTCCGTCCCAACAGCCTGCCCTTGAATCTGCGCGCCTCGTTCATGTGCTCCTGTTCCCGAAAGCTCGGTTTGGATCCTTCTACACCGTGTCGGCACCGTGGCCCGGGAGTTGAGTCCGCTCCGCGCGGATCGAAGCCGTGGACGACGAAACAATCCGTAAAAATCGGGCAATCCGGCATCATATTACCGTTCGGTAACCGTCTTACCTGTCGTGCGGGCGACACCCGCCCGACCGAGTCCAGGAGGACGCCCGATGCCCACCCCCCGTTCCCTCGTGGCCGCTCTCGGCCTCACCCTGACCCTCGCCGTTCCCGCCGCCGGCGCGGCTGCGGCCGCCGCGGCCGAGCCGGCGACGGCTCTCGGCATCCCCTTCGAAGCCCGTCACCTCGTCATGTTCGACCCCGCCACCGGCATCTCCCAGGGCATGGACTCCGCCAATGGTGGGTCCTTCATCGACGCCGACTACTCGTCGGTGCGGCACGAGCTGTACACGGTGGTCTTCAAGGACGGGGTGTACACCATCCACCGTGTCCCCCAGAGGAGCGGGGCGGCGCCGCGGGCCGTGGTGGCCCACGGGTCGCGGGTGACGGTGAGCCCGGACGGCCGTTTCCTGGCCTACGTCTACCACGCCGACGGGTTCGAGGGTGCCGAGGCCCAGGGCATTGCGATCCTTGACCTCGACACCGGCGCCACCCGCCGCTTCTCCGGCGCTCCCGTTCCCTCCGGCGAGTCGGAGGACTACTCCGTGATCGACAACCTTGCCATCTCACCCGACTCCACCCGGCTGGCCTTCGACCACTTCGACAGCCGCCAGGTGTTCGTCCTCGACCTCCTGACGAGCAAGACCATGGCCGACGCCCACCCGCAGGGAGTCGAGGGGGCACGGTCTCCCGCCTTCCTGGCCGACGGGACCCTGGCCATCATCAACGCCGAGGGCCGGATCGTCACCGTCTCCTCCGACGGTGACAGCAACCTGGGCCTCATCGCCATCGCCGACCGGGCCGAGGCGATCGACGCCGACGACCACGGCAACCTCATGGTGCGGATCAGCGACTTCACCTGGGACGACACCCGGCAGCCCCGCCCGTACCTCATGCGCGACGCCGGCGGTACGGTCACCCGCCTGGAGC
>JBOGFO010000104.1:0-6633 GCA_050743445.1 Acidimicrobiia bacterium | reverse complement strand
GGTGCCGTTGTGGTGGAGGTGGAGTTTGCCGGTGCCGCCGATTCGGTTGACGGTGTCGCCGTCGGTGACGACCACAGACCAGGCCGCCGGTTCGGGATCGCCGGCCTTCCAGAGCTTGACCGAGATGGTGTAGCCCTGGAGGCGGACCCGGATGCGGTATTTCTGGCCGGCGGTCTTGGTGTAGCTGAAGGTGCCGCCCGGCAGGGTGGTGTGGGAGCCGTTGACGATCCGTCGGGCACTGACGGTGGACTGGTCGCTGACCACGTCGACGCGGTAGCCGAAGTTCATCGACGGCCCTGGACAGGTGGGCTGTGCGGAGCAGCCCCGGAGGCCGATGCGGAAGCCGCTGCGGTTGGCCAGATCGGACCACGCGAAGGTGAGGGCCACCTCGCCGTCCGCGGAGGCGGGGGTGATGGCCATGGCCCGGGCGTCGGAGTCGCCGGAGACGTAGAACTCGCCGCGGTTGGCGTTGATCCCCAGCGTGGCCGTTCCGCTGGTGCCAGTGACCCACTTCTCTCCTCGCCACAGCTGGGTCCAGTCCTCGCTGAAACGCAGCGGGTTGGCCCAGGTCGGCCCGGATGCGCCGGTGGTCTGCTCGTAGGCGGGGCTGTCACCGGGGCCGTCGTAGCCGAACACCTTCCACTCGGTCACGTTGCCGGTGGCGACCTCGGTCACCTTGCGTTCCAGTACCCGCCCCGAGGGTGCAAGGGTCTCTTGGACCTTGGTCGTCCCGTCGGCGATGGTGGTGGCGTGGTCCCGGGCGTCGTAGGTCACCACGGTGTTGCCCATGTGGGTGAGATTGCCGTGCGCCGCGGGTAGCGGCGACCCGGTGACCGGATCGGCGTCGTACTTCAGGTTGGCGTAGCGGGGGTCGGTGGTGGCGGTGGTCAACCGGTCGGCGTTGTCATACTCGTAGGCCACATCCGAGCAGTCCGTGATCGTCGACGAGACTGAGCACCGGTTCGAGTTCTTGTCATAGCGGTAGTACCGGTTGGTGCCGCCCTCCACGGTGCGGGTAAGCCGCCAGGCACTGTCGTAGGTGAAGCTGCGGACCCGGGAGGCCCCGCCGATGGTGGTCGTCTCGCTCGTCACCTTGCCCGCCCGGTTGTACCCGTAGGACCACGGGGACAGCTCCACGCCGGCCCGTTTGACAGAGAGGGTGCTGGGCACGCCGCCGTGGTCGTTGTCGTAGGTCTGTTTGGAGACGATGGTGTTGGGGGCGGTGGTCAGGTCGGGACGCCCGGCGGTGTCGTAGGTGTATTCCGTGCGGCGGGCCTGGCCGGGTTCGGTGTCGAGGAGCCGGTCGTTGTAGTCGACCATGGCCGTGGACCGGCCGGCGGCGTCGTATTCGTGGCCGGTGAGGAGCCGCTCGGTCTGACCCGGGTAGGCCCGGCGGGTCTCGACGACACGGCCCGGCTGGTCGTACCCGGTCTTGGAAACGGTGCCGTGCTCGTCCCGGTAGACGATCGGGCGGCCGACCAGGTCGACTTCGGCGGTGGTGAACACCGTCGGCACCGCGGTGTCGTGGGTGACCTTGACCGTCCCGGCGGTGGTGTAGTCGGAGCTCGTCGTCTTCCCGGCGGTGTCTTTCGAGGTCAGGACCCGGCCCCGCTGGTCGTAGGTGGTGCACTCCCACGGTCCGGTCCCGAACCGGGAGGCGACAACCCCGCCACGGGCGTTGTAGACGAACTCACCCACCACCGCAACGGCGGCGGTATCCGTCGTCTTCCACAGGGCTCCGCCCTGGTGGACGGAGTCGACCGGGACGGTGCAGGGGTTGTCGACGCTGACGGGGTTGGCGGCGGCGCCGTAGTAGGCGTAGGTGGTGGCCGGGCCGCCGCCGGCGTGCTTGGGCAGCCGGCGAGCGGTCCGGCGGAAGAGGCTGTCGTTGTAGTCGACCTCGGTGCGCAGGTTGAGCCCGGCCGGGTCGACCACGGTGGCGGTGGGCAGGCCCCGCTCCGGCGCGGCGTACTCGGTGCGGGTCACCTTGCCCTCGCCATCGGTGACCTGGGTCACCAGCCCGTAGGCCGGATACGTCATCGACATCGGCAACGCCACGAACGTCGAACTCGGGGCGATCTTCCATGACACGTCGAGTGACGCTCCGCCGCCGGTGTCGCGGTAGTCGACCCGGATCTTGTGGCGGTCCTCGGTCAGGTTCAACGTGACCTCAGCGGGCGGCAACGTACAACACGACCATTTCTCGGCCACCATGCGGTCATCCACGAACAGGCGCACCCCGTCGTCGCCGCCGATGCGGAACGTGACCAGCGCCGGGATACCGATGAGGAACTCGCCGGTGAACCTCGCCGACCACTCGCCCGAGGTCGGGGTCAGGGCGGCGGGCTGGCCGCTGCCCCAGTTGTGGGTGAACCCGCCGCCGGTGCCGGTGTAGCGCTCCTCCCCACCGGGTGGGCCGGAGAATTCGGCGTTGGCCCAGTAGGTGGCAGCCAGACCGGTCAGCGGAGCTCCGCCGACCGTGTCGTAGTCGGTGCTGGTCGACGTGGCGGTGGTGTAGCACCCCATGACGTCGTAGCTGAAACAGCTCACCGGGGCGGGGCCGTTCACCTTGATGACCCGCTCGGAATGGCCGCTGTCGACATCGTAGATGCGACTTGTCCGCAGCCCCGCCGGGTCGTCGGTGTAGATGAGATTTTCGCCTTCCCACTCCGTGGTGGTGGTGCGGTTGGTGGCGTCGGTGTCGGTCTCGACCCTCCCCGCCTCACCGAAGGTCACCTTGCGGGCGAACCCCAGCGGCTGGGTCAACCCGGCCACGTCCACCTGCGTCTCCCAGGCGCCGACGTAGTCGTAACTGTGCGACGGCTTCGCCGCCACCCCCGGCGCAGGCTGAGGCAGCGTCACGAACGACACCCGACCCTGCGCGTTGTAGCCCACCAGGGTGCGGATGTTCTGGTTCGACGCCGTGATCGGGTCGTCGCCGTAGATGCCCTCGGCGACCTTGTCGGCGGCCAGCGGATCCCGCACCATCGACAGGCGCCCCGAGCCGTCGTAGTGCAACAGGGTCAACTCGGCGGCGTCGGCGGCGGCCGGGTTGGCGTCACCGGGATCCTCGATGGCCGCCAGGCGCCCGCCCCGGTAGAACAGGTTGGTGGCGGTGCTGTCCCAATAGGAGATCTGGCACAGGTGACCGACGGGGGCGTTGGAGTCGAACCCGAAACCGGCCTTGGTCGGACATTGCGTCCCGCCGGCAAAGGGGTCGGTGCTGTAAAGCAGGTTGAGCTGGCGGGTCGACACCGGGTCCTTGAGCGCGATGACCTGCCCAAGCGGGTTGAATAGATACTGCGGCGCAGCAGGGTTGGTTCGGTCCACGGCCGAGGTCGCACTGGTCAACTTGCCCTTGGTGTCGAAGCTGTAGATGATCCCGTCCATCCCATTGACAACAAGGGTGCCGTCCTCCGCCTTGGCGACGACGGACCGGTCAAGCCCCACCGGGCGGATCGCCTTCGTAGCCGGATCGACCACGAACGAAGAGATCTCCCCGGCCGGGCCGACGAGCGCGACCAGATTCGGGTCCCCCGGGTCGATCACCGCCGCCACGTAGGACAGCGTCGTGGAGGCGACCACCGACGTGTTCCAGCCCGTCGGGAGCACCGGCGGCGTCGGTGACAGCCAGGAGAGCGGCACCGTCCCCGTCTGGGGTCCCTGCGAGCGCAGCTCGAGGCTTGCCGACCCGCCCGTGTCGATGAGGTCGATCGTGATCGGGATCGTCTCGTTGGCGTCAAGGTCCAAAGCCGCGCCGAACTGGCCCGTACCCGTCGGCGCGTCCAAGTAGGGCGTCGGGTTGTTGTCCAGGTAAATGCGCACGCCATTGTCGTGGTTAGCGCCGAAGAACCAGTTGGTGGCGTCGTAGGGCACCGTGAGATACCCCTTCCACCGGACGCAGAACGCGTCCGACTCCACCGACCCCGGCATCGGGGCACCCGCCCACGAAAGAGTCCATGTCGAGCCGTTCCCGGTGTCGTGGCGGCGCGTCGTGGGCCGCCCGAGCTCCCACGGCTGGGTCCCGTCGCAGTTCGCGTAGTAGTTCCCGGTAAGCCCGTAGGAGGGCTGCGCCTGCGAGTTGTAGGAGAACGACAGGCCCATCGGGCCCCCAACCGTCTGGAACGTCGGAGATGCATGGCCGTAGAACAGGTTGCCGGTGGCCAGGTTCACCGTCATGGGCCCGACCGTGTCAAGCGGACTCTCCGTCGAGGCGCCGAGCTGCTGGTTGAGGGTCAGCATCCGGGGCGAGGAGCTCGCCCACGCGGAACCGTTGTAGGTGTACGCCTTCCAGTAGTAGGTCACCCCGTTGCGCAACACCCCGGCCGGTACCGTCCACGACGGCGAAGCCTGCAACATCGAAGTCGCCACCACGCCACTGTCGGCGTCCGTGCCCGTCCCGATCCGGTAGGCGTACTGCATCCCCGACACCACACCACTGGTCAGCGTGGGAGTAGCCGTTGTCACCGGCGAACCGGGGAACTCCGGAAACGACACCGACGGACCCGGGTTGTACGTCACCGTGATCTGCGGGCGGTTCCCGGTGCCGTCCATCGCCGCGAACTCAACATACCGGTCCGCACCGGCGGTGTTCAGCGCAAAGCCATAGTTCGGCCAGCCGTTCGGGTCCAGCCAACGCTCCAGCCAATCCTTCACGTCCACCGACGTGGTTTGGCTGAGCACTACGGAAGGGTCCTTCCGGGCGGCGGCATCGGTGCGGTGACGCGGAAGGGTGTTCCAGGTCACCGAGTCCGCGGTCCACGGGTCCGCCACCGCCCACATGGTGAACTGACCCGTGCCCCTGACATCGAGTGCTTTGGCCTCCCAGGTCGCGGTCAGAATCTGCCTGCCCTTCACAGGCGTGAGGTCGAAGTACTGGTAGCTGTACGTCTCGGGCCCCCCGGAGGTCTCGAAGCCCACCTTGTCGACATACTGGGAGCCTTCGAGCTGGGCGGCGCCGTCGAAGTTTGCCGTGGGGCTGCCACTGGAGGCATAGGCGTCGTAACTGGTGCCGTCACCGAGGATCACACTCGGGTCGATCCGCACCGGGAACGACCTCCGGCTCTGCAGCCAGCGGGCGTCCGGGACGACATCGATCGCGGCGCCGGCGGCGTCCTCGATGGCCTCCACGGCCACGCCCGACCGACCCCCGGCGGCATCGTCCATCTCGCCGTCGGGGAAACGCGCGACCCTCCGGCCGTCACCGACCATGATCATCAGGCCATCGTCATCTTTCAGTTCGGCACCCGCCACCCGCATCCGGAACCGGGCCCGGGTCATGACCGCCAGACCCTCGCGGTCCTTCACCACGAACACTTCTTTGACCGAGTCCGTGGCCAGCTCGTACTCGAGGTCAACGCTCGAGAAGACCTCCGGGTAAGTGATCTTCGAACCCTCGACGCGCGCCATCTGGCCTGCGGCAGCGCCTTCGAGTTCGAAACCCATCGACCACCCCTCACCCGCGATGCGCAGCACCTCGCCCGTTCCGGTCGCGGCCGCAAAAGTCACGGACTCGGGCCCGGAGGCGTTCCGGAAGGAACCATCGGGCTGCTCGACCAGACGGGTATCGATGGGCTGCCACACCCCCGCCGAATCACGCCAGTTCACCCTGGCCGAAGCAATCATGGCCGTTTCCCAACCATCCGGCCGCCGGTAGATCGTCGCCGTCTCCGTCCGCCCCACCACCCTCGCCGTGGACGGACCGAACGGCGCCAACTCGCCACCTGGGACCCCAGACGCCGGCGGGTACACCGCCACCCGCGACGCCCAATCGGCCGCCTCCACGGAGCCCGCGAACGGAGGAAGGCCGCTGCCCACCAGCACTGCCAGGAGCCCCGACATCAGAACAGGACGGAACCAGAAGACGCGGCGAGACCGCGACGACGCACGCAACATCGGGATTTGCCCTTCCTCAGAGTTCAAGTTGTGAATGGCCCCTCGGCCAAGGAGAAGACGCCGGCGGCAAAGGAACACGCGCAGCGATACGCCCACTCCCGATGTCGGCCACGAGGCCAAGGCCCTGAAGTACTTCCCGTGGCTCGACCTTGAGACTTGTCTCGGTTAGCCCGAACGGTTAGGCTTCACCGTCCCCGTTGCCTGCCAAGAACTGGAAGGTCCCAGCCACGTGGCCCGACGGGCGAAACTTGGGCGCGAGCTGCGGCATTAGCTGGCAGGCACTGGTAGCCGCGACCTCTTCGTCAGCTAGGGCTGGGCTATGGGGCGCGGGTGGTGCGGAAACGGTCGGCCCACTCCCGGGTGCGGTCCATGTAGGCCGTCTCGGCGGCCTCCCCGTAGCGGCCGTAGATGCCCTCGTAACCCGGGGAGCAGTAGCCGTCGGGGAAGCAGTGGGGGGTGGCGGGCTCGATCTGCGTGCCCTCGTGCCATTCGTTCCAGCTGGTGATGGTGATGACGTCGGCGCCGGCGGCCATCGCCCATCGCCACATGTCGTCGTAGCGCTCGCCTCCGGCAGGGGGGACCACCTTACGGATGGACGTGGCCCGGGTGCCGTCGAAGCCGGGCGCCACCGACGGGGCGCACGCCAGCCGTAGCTGGCGGGCGGAGGCGCACGCCCGGGCCAGCTCGGAGGCTCCGAAGCGGATGCCGTCGTAGGTGTAGATCCCGTCGAAGCCGGCC
>JBOGFO010000103.1:0-2452 GCA_050743445.1 Acidimicrobiia bacterium | reverse complement strand
TTCACCCTGGCCAACAGTCCCGTGCGGGCCATCGCCGCCGGCGACTTCGACGGCGACGGCAACGACGATGTCGCCGTGGCCACGCCCGGGATCGACCCGGATGAAGCCGATGTGTACATCCTCACCGGCGACGGCGCCGGGAACCTGGCCAACGCCCTCGCCATCGACACCGGAAGGGACGCGACGGGCATCGTGGGCGCCGACCTCGACGGTGACGGCGACACCGACCTCGCCACGTCCAACAACAACGCTAACCCGACGCCGGACACGGTCGCCTTCCTGGAGAACGTCCAGGCCGACGTGGAGCTGGTGGCCAAGATGGACGAGCCCGACTCGGTCTTCGCCGGAGAGCCGGTGGAGTACACGATCGAGCTGACCAACAACGGGCCCGACACGGCGACCGGCGTCATGCTGGTGGACGACCTGCCTGACCCGAGCCTGATCGAGGAAGTCGACCCGGAGTTGATCGAAGTGACGGTCAACAACGTCTCCGTGGTTGCCGATTGCTCCATCCCGGGTGAAGGCGAGGACAACGAGGGGCACCTGGTCTGCGAGCTGGATGACCTCGAAGATGGCGACACCGTCGTCGTCACGTTCTCGGTCATTCCCACGGCGGCGGCGGGGATCGCCGGTGAGATCGTCAACCTGGCCACGGTAATCGCCAACGAGGCCGACACCGCGGACAACAACTCCGACACGGCCACCACCACGGTGGTGCCGTCGGCGGACCTGTCGGTGGAGAAACTCTGCACCACGACGCCGGCCCCGGTCCTGCCGGGCAGCTTCGCCTCGTGTTCCATCTCGGTGACCAACGACGGCCCGAGCGCTGCGGCGTCGGTCCAGATCCAGGACACCCTGGCCCTGCCCATCGCCGGTACCGCGTCCGCCACCGCGCCGTGGAGCTGTCCGGCCCCGGTCGGTGGGGTGCTGACCTGCACCCGCACCGGCGACATGCCGGCCGGCACGGTGGATGAGCCGGTGGTGACCTACGTCGTCCAGATTCCCGAGGGCGCCGACGCCGGCGCCGACTTCACCAACACGGTCACGGTGAGCTCGACCACCCACGACCCCGACGACACGCCGCCGGCGAACTCGGACAGCGCCACCATCTCGGTGGTGGACTGCACGGTGCCCCTGGGTGGCTTCGGGGCCCGCTACCACGGCACCTCGGCCCCCGAGGTCATCTGCGGGACGCCCGGTGACGACCGCATCTACGCCAACGGCGGGAACGACGTCGTCTTCGGCCGGGGCGGCGACGACCGGATCTACGCCGGCAACGACAACGACTTCGTGAGCGCCGGGTCCGGCGAGGACCGGGTCTACGGAGGGTCCGGCAACGACCTCATGTTCGGCCTCGACGGTGAGGACCGCCTCTACGGCGACGCCGGCAACGACGTCGCCAATGGCGGGAACCAGTTCGACCGCTGCTACTCGGTGGTCGTGTCCGTCAGCTGCGAAAACGTGTCCTAGCCCCACGGGCCGGACCCCGGCCACACTGGCGTTGCTTCCCTGCGGCCCGTCGCCCTCACCGGCGGCGGGCCGCAGCCGCGCTCCGGTCGACTGCGCAGGGAGGGAGTTAGCGTGTCCTTGTGGACGGGCGGCCCATCGGGATCTTCGACAGCGGGCTCGGTGGCCTCACCGTCGTGCGGGCGCTCCTCGACCTGCTCCCCGACGAGCACCTGATCTACTTCGGCGACACGGGCCGGTTCCCGTACGGGCCCAAGCCCCGCGACGAGCTGGTGAAGTACGCCCACGAGATCACCAGCCTGCTCGTGGCCCAGGACGTGAAGCTGGTGGTGGTGGGGTGCAACTCGGCCGCCGCCGCCGCCCTGGCCGAGCTCCGGGCCACCTACG
Source organism: Acidimicrobiia bacterium (assembly GCA_050743445.1). Taxonomy (GTDB): domain Bacteria; phylum Actinomycetota; class Acidimicrobiia; order IMCC26256; family BP-133; genus CAWBJP01. The sequence continues at coordinate 598 of JBOGFO010000103.1, read as the reverse complement.
ACGTGCCCCTCTCGGGTGTGATCGAGCCCGGCCTCCGAGCCGCCGCCCGGGTCACCCGCACCGGCCGGGTGGGCGTGATCGGCACGGTGGGCACCATCGCCTCCGGCGCCTACCAGCGGGCCGCCGCCGCCATCGCCCCGGGCCTGGCGCTGACCTGCGCCGCCTGCCCGGGCTTCGTCGAGTTCGTCGAGGCCGGCGACGTCGACTCCGACCAGGTCTACGTCCTGGCCGAGCGGCTCCTCGCCCCGGTGCGGGCTGCCGGCGTCGACAGCCTGGTCCTGGGCTGCACCCACTATCCCCTGCTGGCCCGCACCATCTCCGAGGTCATGGGCCGCGACGTGGTCCTCGTCTCCTCCGGAGAGGAGACCGCCTTCGAGGTGGCCGCCGTCCTCGACGCCGTCGGCGCCCGCCGGGTGCGGGGGGCTGCGTCCTCCGGGGACACCCCGAGACCCCGGGGTGAGCCCGCCCGCCGGACGTTCCTCACCAGCGGGGACCCGGCCACCTTCGCCCTCCTCGGGGCCCGTTTCCTGGGCCCGGAGGTGGTCTCGGTGAAGGCGCATAGATGGCCGGCGGAGCCGGCCGGTGGTCGGGGTAGGGG
>JBOGFO010000102.1:0-7619 GCA_050743445.1 Acidimicrobiia bacterium | reverse complement strand
GGGCAGTTTCCCAGCGTGACGAGGATATCGCTCTTCGTGAGCGTTAGCGAGTGGCTACCAAGCGTCCGGCCCGATTCGCCACCGGGATGGTCGCGGCACCGGTCGCCGGCACGGCCACGACCGCCCGGGTCGTGCCGTTCCGCTTCTCGTAGGTCACGACCGTGCTCACGGCCGAGTAGACGACGAGACGTCCGAAGAACGCCAGCCAGGCGAGGACGGCGAAGACGATCCCCAGGGAGCCGTAGAGAGCGGAGGAGGACGCCACCGCCTTGGGGACCCAGTAGGCCCCGGCGACCTTGAGGAGCTCCAGGCCGACCGCCCCGAACAGGGCGCCGGGGACCAGCTCGCGCCAGGACACGCCCTGCTTGTTGGGCAGTACCCGGGAGGTCCACAGCCACAGGGCGAAGCTCACCAGGAAGCCGACGAGGATGCCGGCCGGTGCGACCACCCCCGGAAGCCAGCGCATGGCGGTGGTCACGGCGGCCGAGGCCACGAACATGAGGGCCGCCCCCACCAGCCAGGCCAGCCCGATCGCCTTGTCCTTGAGGCCCCGGTCGTTGACCTGCCAGACGGCGTTGTAGATGTACTGAAGAGCGGCGACGAGTCCGAGGCCGGACCACAGCAGGCCGGCGAGACCGACGATGCTGGCCGCCTGCCGGCTGTCCTCCGCGGCCCGGATGGCGTTCGTGACCATCTCCGCCGCCTGGCCTTCGAGGCCGAGCTCGGACACGATCTTCTGCCCGAGGTCGGTGTCGGAGCCGGCGGCGACGAAGCCGACGACGGCCACGGCCACCAGCATCAGCGGGAAGAGGGAGAGGAAGGCGTTGAAGGTGAAGGCGGCGGCCAGCTGGTTGCCGCCCACCTCGCCGTACCGGGTCTGAACGGCGGCCACCGGCGCGAGGAACGGGAACCGTTGGGCCAGGCGGTTGAGCATCCCGCCCCGGGTCGCTTCCTCCGGGTCGGGAAGCGCCTCGGGTTCTTCGCCGTCGTGGTTTCGGTGGTCGAGGACGGAGTGGATGGCGGCCGTGCCCAGCACGACGGCCGTCCCCAACGGGACCACGACGCTTTCGACCATTCCCCGCTTCTGCTTCGGACCAGGTTTTCCCATGGCGTTGACATACCCTCGGGACGTGACCGTCTACCTCGTCGGCGCCGGGCCGGGCGACCCGGGATTGCTCACCCTGCGGGGGGCCGAGGTGCTCCGCCGCGCCGAGGTCGTCGTCTACGACCGCCTGTCCGTCGCCACCCTGCTGGACCTGGCGCCACCGGGGGCGGAGCGGATCAGCGTGGGCAAGTCGCCGGGGCGGGCCAGCCTGCCTCAGGAGGAGATCAACGTCCTGCTCGTCGAGCGGGGCAAGGCCGGCCAGGAGGTGGTTCGGCTCAAGGGTGGCGACCCCTTCGTGTTCGCCCGGGGGGGAGAGGAGGCGGCCGCGCTCCTCCACGCCGGGGTGCCCTTCGAGGTGGTGCCGGGGATCACGTCGGCCCTGGCCGTCCCCGCCTACGCCGGCGTACCCGTCACCCAGCGGGGGATGTCCACCTCGTTCATCGTCGTGACCGGTCACGAGGGCACGAGGAAGATTCCCAACCGGACGGACTGGGAGTCGATCGCCAGGGTCGGCGGCACGATCGTCATCCTCATGGGGGTGGCCAACCGGGGAGCGATCGCCGAGCGGCTGATGGCCGGAGGCCTGGCTCCGGGCACGCCGGTCACGGCCATCACCTGGGGAACCCGCCCCGAACAGCGCACCCAACGCACCACCCTCGCCCAGCTCGGCGCCGCTCCCGTCGAGTCGCCGGCCACCATGGTCGTGGGGGCGGTGGCCGGGCTCGACCTGCGCTGGTTCGAGGACCGGCCGCTGTTCGGGCGGACGGTGGTCGTCACCCGGGCGCGGGAGCAGGCCTCGGAGCTGATGGGCCGGCTCCGCCATCTCGGGGCCGAGACCGTCGAGCTGCCCGTCATCGAGATCGGCGACGCCGCCGACGGCGGAGCCGCGCTGCGGGAGGCCGTCCGGACGGTGGGGGACTACGACTGGGTGGCTTTCACCTCCCCGAACGGCGTCGAGCGGTTCTTCGCCGCCCTCGACGATCTCGGGCTCGACGTGCGGGCCCTGGCCGGGGCGGCGGTGGCTGCGATCGGACCGGGAACGGCAGCCGTCCTCGCCCGGGGCGGCATCCGGGCCGACCTCATGCCCAGCCGGTTCGTGGCCGAGGCCGTGGTGGAAGCCTTCCCCTCCGGCCCCGGGAGGGTGCTGCTCCCCCGGGCCGCGGTGGCCCGCGACGCCCTCCCGGCCGGCCTGGAAGCGAAGGGCTGGACGGTCGACGTGGTGGAGGCCTACCGCACCCATCTGGCCCGGCCGTCGCCGGCGGCACTGGCCGCGGCCCGGGCGGCGGACGCGGTCACATTCACGTCGTCGTCCACGGTGACGAACTACCTGGAGGTCGCCGGGGACGGCCCCCACCCGCCGGTGGTCGCCTGCATCGGCCCCGTCACCGCGGACACGGCCCGGGCCGCCGGCCTGAGCGTCACCGTGGAGGCGGACGAGCACACCATCGACGGCCTGGTGCAGGCCCTGGTCGACGTCCTGGCCGAGCCTGGGCCCTAACGGTCCCGATGGGCCACGTAGTTGGCCAGCTCGGTCAGCGCTTGGCGGGCCTCGGGGGTGAGGGAGGATTCGTTGAGGGCTTCGATCGCCTCGGTGAGGAGGACCTCGACCCGGCGCTCGGTCTCCTCCCGGGCTCCGGTCTCGACCAGCAGGGCTTGGAGGTCGGCGACCTCGGCATCGGAGAGGTCGGGGGCGCCCACCCGGTCGAGCAGGGCCCGGCGGCCGGCGGGGGCCCGGGCGGTGGCGATGGCCAGCAGCGGAGTGGGCTTGCCGTCGCGCAGGTCTTCGCCCACCGGCTTGCCGGTCACGGCCGGCTCGCCGAAGGCGCCGAGGATGTCGTCGCGCAGCTGGAACGCCTCACCGAGCGGGAGCCCATAGGCCGACAGGGCGGGCCCGAGCTCGTCGAGGCGGCCGGTGAGCGCGGCGCCCAGATGGAGAGGACGTTCGACCGTGTACTTGCCCGACTTGTAGCAGGCGATGCGGCGGGCGGTGTCCGGGTCGTTGCGGCTGGCCGCCGTCCCCACGATGTCGAGGTACTGGCCGATGTTGAGCTCCAGGCGGAGCTGGTTGAAGATCTCGACCGCTACCGGAGGGGCGCCGGCCATGAGGATGTCGGCGTAGACGAAGGCCAGGTCGCCCACGAGGATGGCCACGCCCTCACCGAACCGCCGGGCCTCCCCCCGCCAGATGCCGTCCCGGTGGCGGGCGGCGAAGTCGAGGTGGACCGTCGTCCGCCCCCGCCGCCGGGCCGATCCGTCCATCACGTCGTCGTGGACGAGGGCGAAGGTGTGCAGCAGCTCGAGGGCGGCGCCGGCGTCGACCACGGCCTGCTCGTCCGGCTTCCCGCCGGCCCCGACGTAGGCCCAGTGGCAGAAGGCCGGCCGGAGGCGTTTCCCGCCGGCGAGCACGAAGTCGGACAGGGCGGCCAGGGGCTGGAGGAGGTCGTCGTCGACCAGCGACCAGCGCAGCGCCTCGGCGTCGAGCAGCTCGCGGATGCGGGCTTCGACGGGAGCCACCACGACGACCAGGCTGTCGGGCACCGGTGGAGCGGTCGGCGCGGCGGGCATGGCCGGACACCGTAGTGTGCGGGCCGGTGTCCGGACCCGCGCCCGGGGGGCGCCAACTGGCATTCCTCGGCCCCGAGTGGCTGGCGGCGCTGGCCGCGGCCGCCGCCCGGGCGACGCTGCCCCCGGACCTGCGCCTCACCCTCCAGCAGGTCGTCATCGGCGCCGGTGAGGCGCCGGAAGTTCGCTATCACCTGGTGGCCGAGGACGGGAACCTGTCGGTGCATGAGGGCCAGGCGGCGAGCCCCGACCTGACCGTGACGCAGTCCTACGAGCTGGCTGCCGCGCTGTCCCGGGGGGAGACCAACGCCCAGCAGGCGCTCTCCGCCGGCCGCCTCAAGGTCTCGGGGAATGTGGAGCTGCTCGCCCGCCACGCCCGGGCCCTCACCACCGTCGCCGACGTGTACGCCGAGCTGCGGGCCGTCACCGCGTACTGAGCGGGCACGCGAAGAAGCCCCGGGGCTCCCGGAGTCCGGTGGTGGAAGGGGAGGTTTCACCACCGGACACCCGGGAGCCTCTCCGGGGGAGGCTGGGGGACCTCCACCCGAAGAACGCCACAAACCGGCATTCATGACGCGCATCGCCCGAAGCGTTCCGGTGTCCGGGGGTGCGACGTGCGGGGTATTGCGGACGGGGGCATGATGTTCCCTTCGCACACGAACCCCGGGGGGTGGTTTGACATGCGGGTCTCCATGACCGTCAACGGTCAGACAGGCGAACACGAGGTGGAGCCCCGTCTCCTGCTCGTGTTCTACCTGAGGGAAGTCCTGGGACTCACCGGAACCAAGATCGGCTGCGACACCACGTCGTGCGGTGCCTGCACCGTCCTCATCGACGGCGAGTCGGTGAAGAGCTGCACCATGTTCGCCGCCCAGGCCGACGGCGCCGACATCACCACCATCGAGGGCCTGGCCACCAACGGCACGCTCCATCCCGTCCAGCAGGCCTTCCACGAGCACCACGGGCTGCAGTGCGGCTACTGCACCGCGGGCATGGTGATGGCTGCCGTGTCACTGCTCGACGAGCAGCCGAACCCGTCGGAGAGCGACGTGCGGGAAGGCCTGGAGGGCAACCTGTGCCGCTGCACGGGCTACCACAACATCGTGAAAGCCGTCCTGGCCGCCTCCGGGTCCGGGGGTGTGTCGTGAGCCCGGCCGTCGGCGAGCGCCTCAAGCGCCGCGAGGACGGTCCCCTGCTCACCGGGGAAGCCCGGTTCGTGGACGACCTCGACGTGCCCGGGGCCCTCCACGTCGCCCTCGTCCGCAGCCCCCATGCCCACGCCCGGGTCGTGTCGGTGGACAAGTCCGGGGCCGAGGGCGCGCCGGGGGTGGTGGCCGTCTTCTCCGGCGCCGACCTCCAGGGCGACTGGGCCGGCCCGATGCCCTGCGCCTGGCCGGTGACCGACGACATCAAGTTCCCGGCTCACCTCCCGGTGACCGTGGACAAGGCCCGCTACGTCGGCGACGCCGTCGCCGTGGTGGTGGCCGAGTCGAACGTGGCCGCCCGGGACGCAGCGGATGCGGTGACGGTCGAGTACGAGGTCCTCCCGGCCGTGACCGACCTGGAGGACGCGGTCTCGGACCGGGTCGTCATCAACGAGGACCTGGGGACCAACAAGTCCTACCTGTGGGAGCTCAAGCCCGACGAAGCGAAGGTGGACGACGCCTTCGCCAACGCCACCCACGTGGTCAAGGAGCGCTACATCCAGCAGCGCCTCATCCCGTCGGCCATGGAGACCCGCGGGGTCTGCGCCGTCCCTGCCCCCTATGGCGGCGACTACACGCTCTACTCCGCCACCCAGATCCCTCACATCCTGCGGGTCCTCTCTGCCCTGACCCTCGGGATCCCCGAGACCAGCCTGCGGGTCGTTGCCCCCTCGGTGGGGGGTGGGTTCGGATCCAAGCTCAACGTCTACGCCGAGGAGCTGCTCTGCCTGGCGCTGGCCAGGCGGCTGAAGCGCCCGGTGCGGTGGACGGAGGAGCGGACCGAGAACTCCCAGGCCACCATCCAGGGCCGGGGCCAGATCCAGGACATCGAGCTGGCCGCCGACGAGGACGGGAAGATCTCCGCGGTCCGCGTCAACCTCGTGGCGGACATGGGGGCCTACCTCCAGCTGGTGACGCCCGGCATCCCCATCCTGGGGGCCTTCCTCTACCACGGCGTCTACGACATCCCGGCCTACTCGTTCGCCTGCACGGGCGTGTTCACCACCATGACGCCGACCGACGCCTACCGGGGCGCGGGCCGGCCCGAGGCGACCTACGCCATCGAGCGGGCCGTCGACTCCCTGGCGGCCAAGGTGGGTGTCGATCCGGCCGAGATCCGGCGGCGCAACTTCATCCCGGCCGAGTCCTTCCCCTACACGTCGTCCGCCGGGCTGATGTTCGATTCCGGCAACTACGAGCCCGCGTTGGACAAGGCGCTGGAGATGGCGGGCTACGAGGGGCTCCGCAAGGAGCAGCAGATGCGGCGGGAGTCGGGCTCGACCAAGCATCTCGGCGTCGGGCTGTCGACCTACGTTGAGATGTGCGGCCTGGCCCCGTCCCGGGTCCTGTCTGCCCTCAAGTACGCGGCCGGCGGCTGGGAGGCGGCCAGCGTCCAAATGCTGCCCACCGGCAAGGTCACGGTGATCACGGGCACCACGCCCCATGGCCAGAGCCACGAGACGTGCTGGTCGCAGATCGTGGCCGAGCGCCTCGGGATCTCGCCCGACGATGTCGACGTCCTCCACTCCGACACCGCCATCTCCGCCCTGGGGATGGACAGCTACGGGTCCCGGTCGCTGGCCGTGGGCGGCGTGGCCGTGGCCCTGGCCACCGACAAGGTCATCGACAAGGCCCGCACCATCGCCGCCCACCAGCTGGAGGTGGCGGAGGGCGACCTCGAGTTCGCCAACGGGGCGTTCCAGGTCAAGGGTGTCCCGGACAAGAACCTGCCCATCCAGGCGGTGTCCTTCGGGGCTTTCACCGCCCACAACCTCCCCGACGGCTGCGAGCCCAACCTGAAGGCGGAGGCGTCCTACGACCCGCCCAACTTCGTGTTCCCCTTCGGCACGCACGTGTGCGTGGTGGAGGTGGACGAGGAGACCGGGGCCGTGGAGCTCCTCAACTACGTCGCCGTCGACGACTGCGGCACCCAGATCAATCCGATGGTCGTCGAGGGCCAGATCCACGGCGGAGTCGTGCAGGGCATCGCCCAGGCCCTCTTCGAGGAGGCCTCCTACGACCGAGACGGGAACCTGCTGACCAGCACCCTGGCCGACTACCTGGTGCCGTCGGCGGCGGAGATGCCCAACTTCCAGTTGGCTCACACGGTCACGCCTTCGCCCACCAACCTCCTCGGGGTCAAGGGCATCGGGGAGGCGGGGACCATCGCCTCCACGCCGGCGGTGATCAACGCCATCGTCGATGCCCTGGCGCCCATGGGCGTCAAGGACATCGCCATGCCGGCGTCGCCTCAGCGGGTGTGGCAAACCATCCAGACTGCGAAGGGAGGGGCCCAATGATCCCGGCCGCGTTCGACTACGTCAGGGCGTCCTCGGCCGACGAGGCGGTGTCCCTGCTGGCCAGCCACGGCGACGACGCCAAGCTCCTGGCCGGCGGGCACTCGCTGATCCCGCTCATGAAGCTGCGCCTGGCCTCGCCGTCCGTGCTGGTCGACGTGGGCCGGCTCACCGACCTGTCCTACGTGCGGGACGGCGGCGACCACGTCGCCATCGGCGCCCTCACCCGCCACCGGGACATCGAGACCAGCGACCTGCTCCAGAGCCAGGTGCCGATCCTGGCCCACGTGGCCGGCCTGGTGGGCGACCCCCAGGTCCGCCACCGGGGCACCATCGGCGGTTCCCTGGCCCATGGGGATCCGGCTTCCGACCTGCCTGCCGCCGTCCTCGCCCTGGGCGCCACCCTGGTGGCCCGGGGTCCGTCCGGGGAGCGTCAGATCCCGGCCGGGG
>JBOGFO010000101.1:0-4519 GCA_050743445.1 Acidimicrobiia bacterium | reverse complement strand
CTTCATGCCCGCCCCGACCAGCGAGACCCGGGCGATGTCGGAGTCCTGGTCGAAGGCGGTGGCGCCGATCTCGGGAACGATCCCCTGGATCACCGCGGCCGCCGTGGTCAGGTCGTCCTTGGGCAGGGTGAAGGAGATGTCGGTGGTGCCGCCCGAGGACGTGTTCTGCACGATCATGTCGACGTTGACCGACTCGTCGGCCAGGGCGCGGAAGACCCGGGCGGCGATGCCGGGCCGGTCGGGGACCCCCGAGATGGTGACCTTGGCCTCGGAGGTGTCGTGGGTGACGCCGGAGATGATGGCCTGTTCCATGGACGGGTCTTCCTCCCTCACCCAGGTGCCGGGCTCCCAGGTGAAGCTCGAACGGACGTGCACCGCCACGCTGTGGTTGCGGGCGAACTCGACGGAGCGCAGGGCCAGGACCCGGCCTCCGGTTGCCGCCATGTCCAGCATCTCCTCGTACGACACCAGGCCGAGCCGGCGGGCGTCGGGCACCAGTCGGGGATCGGCGGTGTAGACCCCGGCCACGTCGGTGTAGATCTCACAGGCCGAGGCGCCCAGGGCGGCGGCCAGGGCCACCGCGGTGGTGTCGCTCCCACCCCGGCCCAGAGTGGTGACGTCGAAGGCGGTGGAGACGCCCTGGAAGCCGGCCACCACCACCACGTTGCCGGCGGAGAGGGCCTCGGTCAGGCGCTGGGCCCGGACCTCGAGGATCTTGGCCTTGCCGTGGGTGGTGTCGGTCACGATCCCGGCCTGGGAGCCGGTGAAGGACACCGACGGCACGCCCAGGTCGATGAGGGCCATGCACAGGAGCGACATGGTGATCCGCTCGCCGGCCGTCAGCAGCATGTCGAGCTCACGGGCGGCGGGGGCGTGGGATACCTCGTTGGCCAGGCGGATCAGCTCGTCGGTGGTCTTCCCCATGGCGGAGACGACGACCACCACGTCCGAGCCCTGACGGCGCGTGCGGGCCACGTGGTCGGCCACGGCGCGGATGCGGTCGGGGTCGGCCACGGACGTGCCGCCGTACTTCTGGACGACGAGCGGCAGGCTGAGCGGAGCGGAGGTTGATGCGGACATCGCCCGGTCGAGGCTACCAGCGGCTCTGCGGCGACAAGCATGGAATTGCCGGGCCTAGACTCCGCGCCCATGTCTCCTTCCAGCGCCAAGCGCAACCGCAAGCGCCAGAACGCAGCCGCCGCCCGGGCCGCCCAGCTGGAGGCCGTCCGCCAGGCCAAGCGGCGCCAGACCCTCATCCGGGGCGGGATCCTCGGCGGGGTCGTCATCATCGTGGCCGTCCTCCTGGCCTTCGTCGCCGGCGGCGACGGCGACGACAACGACGTCACAGCCGGCGACGAGTCGACCACCACGACCGTCGCCGAGGACACGACCACGACGGCCAGCTCCGCGCCGACGGACACCACCGCCACCCCGGCCGCCCCCGCCGGCGGTACCGAGGAAATCACCTGCAACGACACCGAGCCCACGACCAAGGGCAACGGAAAGACCTACGACAAGGCGCCGGAGATGACCATCGACCCGGCCAAGAAGTACACCGCGACCATGGAGACGACCTGCGGGACGATCGTCATCGAGCTGGACGCCGAGAACGCCCCCGTCGGCGCCAACAACTTCGTGTTCCTGGCCCGCGAGAAGTTCTACGACGGCCTCAGCTTCCACCGGGTGATCCAGGACTTCGTGGTCCAGGGCGGCGACCCCAAGGGCGACGGCACCGGCGGCCCCGGCTACGACGTCGCTGCCGAACCCCCCAAGGACAAGTTCAAGATCGGTGACCTGGCCGCGGCCAAGGCCGCCAGCGACCCGGCCGGGACCATGGGCTCGCAGTTCTTCCTCATCACCGGCTCACGGGGCGCGGCACTGCCCAACGACTACGCCCGGTTCGGCACCATCACCGAAGGCGTGAAGGTGGCCCAGAAGATGGAGTCCTTCGGCCAGGCCAACGAGAAGCCGTCGCGAAACCTCTACATCCTCAGCGTGACGATCGCCGAGACCTAGCCATCTCTGCGAGGCAATGCGTGCGCCGTCCCCGGTGCCGGACGGCGACAATGGACGCATGACCCTCGTCCCCGAGCGCCTCCGGCCCCTGCTGGCGGCCGGTTCGCCCCTCCAGGACCTGGCCGGTCGCTTCTCGTCCGCCGGCCGGTCGCTCTACCTGGTCGGGGGCTCGGTGCGCGACGCCATCCTCGGGAAGCCGGGCAAGGACCTCGATCTCACCACCGACGCCCGTCCCGAGGAGACGCACCAGCTGGTCGACGGCTGGGCGGAGCACGTCTGGCTGCAGGGGAAGGCGTACGGCACCATCGGCTGTTCCCGGGGCGAGCTCAACCTGGAGGTCACGACGTTCCGGGCCGAGGTCTACCGCCCGGACAGCCGCAAGCCCAACGTCGTCTTCGCCGACGACCTCGACACCGACCTGTCCCGGCGGGACTTCACCGTCAACGCCATGGCGCTGGCGCTGGGCAGCGACGACCCGACACTCATCGATCCCTTCAACGGCCTCGAGGACCTCCTCGTGCACCGGCGGCTGCGTACCCCGCTCGATCCTGAGATCTCCTTCGTCGACGACCCCCTGCGGATGCTGCGGGCGGCCCGGTTCGTCGCCGCCCACGGCCTCGAACCCGACGGGGCTCTGACCGCCGCCGTCACCGAGCTGAAGGGCCGGATCGAGATCGTCAGCGCCGAACGGATCGCCGACGAGCTGTCCAAGCTGCTCGTCGTCGCCGACCCCTCCCCGGGACTGTGGTTCCTGGTCGAGACCGGCCTGGCCGGTGAGTTCCTCCCCGAGGTGCCGGCCCTGGCCCTGGAGCAGGATCCCATCCACCGCCACAAGGACGTCCTGGCCCACACCATCGCCGTGGTGGCCAAGACCGGCCCGGAGCTGGTGGTGCGCCTGGCCGCCCTGCTCCACGACGTCGGCAAGCCCCGGACCCGCTCCTTCGGCCCCGACGGGGTGAGCTTCCACCTCCATGACATGGTCGGCGCCCGGATGGCCGGCGATCGGATGCGGGCGCTGCGCTTCCCCAACCACGTCATCGACGCGGTCACCGAGCTCGTCGCCCTCCACCTGCGCTTCCACACCTACAAGATGGGCTGGACGGACCGGGCGGTCCGCCGCTACGTCCGGGATGCCGGCCCCTACCTGGACCAGCTGAACGAGCTCGTCCGCTGCGACTGCACCACCCGCAACCAGGCCAAGGCCCAGGCCCTGAGCCGGCGGATGGACGACCTGGAGCGGCGCATCGAGGAGCTGCGGGCCCAGGAGGAGCTGGACGCCATCCGCCCGCCCCTCGACGGCTGGCAGGTCATGGCCATCCTCGGGGTCCCCCCGGGCAAGGTGGTGGGCGAGGCGCTGGCCATGCTCCTCGACGCCCGCCTCGACGAGGGCCCCATCAGCGAGGAGCACGCCACCGCCCGGCTTCTCGAGTGGGCTGCGGAGCGGGGCCTCTAACAGTCAAGGGCAAAGACGCATTGAAGGAAGCGTGGTGGTAGCGCCGCGCCGGGAAGTTCGTGCGCTCTCGTTCTTGCGTTCCTCCGGAACACCTGTCGTTCCGCAGGAACGCCGGAATCCGGACGGGCCGGCGAGAAATCGCCCTGACATCGGAAACCTCCCGCAGTAGCCTGCGGTCACAGTCCGTGGGCGGACCGTGACAACCAGCCGGGGGTGGGGACCTCTGGGGAGGAGGTAGGGCGGTGCGTCGTGCGGTACTGGTCGCTGTGGCTGTCATGGCCGTCCTCGTGCCCGTCCCGTCCCGGGCGGACCCCGTGCAGCCGGTGGTCCTGATCCCGGGCTGGCACGGAGGGGCGGACGCCTTCGACACCATGATCCCCATCCTCGAAGCGGCGGGCGTGCCCGTCCTGGACTTCGATCCCGAGCACGCCGGCACCCAGGCCCTGGGCTACGCCCCGACCGGCGACGGCCAGCACATCTCCTACCTCGCCGGCCACGTCGTGGAGAAGAAGATCACCGCCGCCCTGGACCGGGCGGGGTATCCGCCCGACACCCGCATCGACGTGGTCGGCTTCTCCATGGGCGGCCTGGTGGCCCGCTTCCTCATCGAGCACCCCGGCGCCGACGTCGACCGCTTCAGCCGCGACCGGGCCTGGTTCGGCGACGGGAACCCGGACGTGGCCGGCAACTGGGCCGAGCGCATCGACGACCTCGTGATGCTCGGCACGCCCAGTCACGGCACCTGGTTCGGTTTCGTGCCCGGGACCATCGGCGGCTTCGGGCGCTGGAACGCCACCGGCGGCGACATGCGCCCCGGGTCGGCCTTCCTCGACAACATGGGGAGAGCCGAGCCGGCCGGTGAGCGCTACGTGACCATCGGCGGCGCCCCCCGCTACCTGCCCTTCCCGGCCCACGACTTCAACGGTGACGGGGTGGCCCACGGCTACGACGGGCTGGTTCCGGCCGAGTCCCCCTTCCTCACCGGCTCGGAGCAGTACCTGGTGCCCACCCACCACGGCGCCCTGGTCAGCGACACGCAGGCCGTCGACC
>JBOGFO010000100.1:0-5621 GCA_050743445.1 Acidimicrobiia bacterium | reverse complement strand
ACACCTCCACAGGCCGTGTCGTTCCCACCGACCGTCGGGTATCCCACCCCAACAACACGGAGTGGATCACCCTTGTGCCGAGGGAACCGCTGGCCCCGGGCGGGGTGTACGAGATGTCAATCACGGCGGGGCCCAACGGCGGCTTCGGGCTATGGCACGAAGCGTTCCGGTTCGCCGTCGCCCCACCGCCGCCGATGCCGGTGCACGCCAGCCCGGCGCGGTCGGGCTACTGGATGGTCGCCGCCGACGGAGCCGTTTACAGCTTCGCAGACGCCGCCCACCATGGCCGAACCCACACCGGCACCGCCATAGTGGACCTCGAACCGACCCCCACCGGCGACGGCTACTGGACCGTCGACAGCCGCGGTGTGGTCACCGCCCACGGCGACGCGGCCTTCTACGGCCACGCCGACCAGACACGGCTCGCGCCCGGCGAAGAGATCACCTCACTGTCGACCACACCGACCGGTGCCGGCTACTGGCTCTTCACCGAGAAGGGCCGAGTCCTGACCCTCGGTGACGCGCCGGATTTCGGCGATATGGCCAACGTTGCCCTCAACGGCCCGGTGCTCGACTCGATCCCGACCCCGACCGGTCGGGGCTACTACATGGTCGCCGCCGACGGCGGCATCTTCACCTTCGGCGACGCCAAGTTCTACGGCTCCATGGGGAACACCACACTGAACGCCCCCGTCCAGAGCCTCGTCGCCGACCCGGACAGCGCCGGCTACTGGCTCGTCGCCTCCGACGGCGGCATCTTCGCGTTCGAAGCCAACTTCAGAGGCTCCATGGGCTCCACCCGGTTGAACCGGCCCGTGACCGGCATGGTCGCCTTCAAGAACGGCTACCTGATGGTCGCCGCCGACGGCGGCATCTTCAACTTCGCCGACGAGCCGTTCCTCGGATCACTCGGTGCCAGCCCCCCGGCCCATCCGATCGTCGCCGTCGCCGCCCTCCCAAACTGACGCGGCACCGCCCTCCATCGCGTCACGCGCGATTTTCAGATGTTCACAGGGCGTTTTCCTGGTATCGGCTGGTACCGCCTCACCCACGGCCCTGTCTGAGCCGGAGGTCCCCGCCACCGAGAAACCCTCGGAAGCCGCCCTCAGGAAACTCCCCGCCGGTGACGACGACGGCGGTACTCTCCGCCGTCGCCACCAGTCGCTTCACTCAGGGCAGTCCTCGAGTGTCCGCACGGAGCGGTCGAGGTCAATCGTAGGAGCCCTCATCTCGTGGATCTCCCCCGACTCGATGTACCGCGCGTTCTTGGGGTTCTTTCCGTATGCCTTCTCGGCGGCGGCGTCGGACACGGGCACCCGTCCGACGTCGCTGGTGGGCTTGCCCTGGGCCTGGCGTTCCTCGATGACCGCCTCAACGAGATGCCGCAACTCCTGGCAGTCGGCCTTCAGGGCGACGAGGTGCCCTTCGCGGTGGCTTCGGAGCGCGCCTTCGATGCCCGGCTGGCTGTCGCAGCCGGGGTCGGTGTCCCGCAGCGTCGCCGTCTGGCCGTCCTCCCAAGTGAACGTCACGGTACGCGTCGTCCACCGGTAGTAGGTCTCTTGAGCCTCCCGCCAGTGGTGGGGCAGATCCACGCACGCCATGAGGTCTGATGGCATCACGTCGGATGGCGTGGTGTCAGACGGCGTCGTGTCGGATGCCGTGGTGTCCACCCTGGTGTCGGATCCGCTCCGTTGAGCGCCGACGATCATCGCCACCGCGCCCATGGTGATGAGCAGACCGACGGCGGCGACCGCCAGTTTCTTCGCCGTGGTCATGTCGGTCCTCTCGCACCTTTCACGGGTAGATGCTGCTCACCCACGTGCGGTCATGGTCGCTCCATCCGTTCTGCTCAGCCGCCAAGTGTGCGGGACATTTCTCTCCATTATTCATCAGACCATCGGCAGGATAGTTGTTCGGCGGGCAGTCAACGAAGCCGTGCGAGTGGCCCGTCTCGTGCATGATCAGCCAGCGCCGATAGGTATCGGAGGTTTGTGCGTAGGGGTCGCCGTCCCAGGGGTCGTGGCTGATCCACTTGGTCCAATTGACCTGCACGAACGCCCGGTCGCCACATGTTGTTCCGGCGGCGCCCCGGGCATCGCACCATGCCGCTGTTGCTTGCTCCCGTCGGACCCGGCCTCCGATGTAGCTGCCTTCGGTCCCCTGGTAGAAGTGCCCATAGTCCGTATCCCAGAAGATGCCTGTATCCATCAGGTTGTTGGTGTAGTTGAACGCCGTCGGCCTGTCTTGTGGCAGGTTGGGGTCGTTCGGATCGGGCCACGTGACCGAGCCGTGGCAGTCCTCGTTCAACATCGTGACCCCGCCCCCCCAGCGGTCCATATGCGACTGGCCCTGGGTGGAGGCTGTGACCTTGGCCCACACCTCGGCGGTCCGGTCCTGCTCCACCTGGCCGCAGGCCGGGGTCCCGGCGTGCTCCACCCGGATGGATCCGGCATAGCCCGCATCGGCGGACATGGCGAGGAACCCGATGGTGTCGGGGTACGTCTTTGCCTGCCAGCGCCCAGTATTGTTGCCGGCCTCGAACGCCTGGATCTCGGACTCGTAGCCTTCGTTGAGGTCCCAGACATAGAGGTTGTCGGGGTGCACGGCCTGGTAGTTCCCGCCGTTCGAGCTGCTCCAGTTGTGGGCGATTTCGACCTTACCCGCTTGGCTGACCGAAGAGTCGCCCTTGTCGATTTGCCAGTCTTCCGGTTCGAGGTCTCCTGCCTTCCAGACCTTGACCTGCAGGTGGTTTCCGTCCACTCGGAACCGGAACTGTTCGGGGTATTGGTCGGTGGTGTTTTCGCTGTATGTGAACGAGTCGATCGTGCTGGAGGTCCCGGTCACGATTTTCTGTAGCTTGATGGTGCTCGAATCGGGCCGTAGCTCGACCCGGTAGCCGCTGTTGTTCAACCAGCGCAGGTAGACCCGCAGGTAGGTTGTCGACGTATTTGCGAAGCGGAACGTGAAACCGATTTCGCTATCAGTGGTGTTGGTAATGTTCGCCGTCGCTTGGGCGGAGGCGTTGTTGATGGCCATTCGCCCCTGATTGCTCTGAACGTCGATGATTCTGCTTGTGCCGTTCGTGTTCGTGGACCATCGAGTGGCGTTCCAGGGGCTGCCGTTGGCCGCAGTGAAAGGCTCGTTGAAGGCCAGTGTGGATGAGACGGTGAACCAGCCACTCGAGTAGAACTGCGAGCCGAGATGGGGTCCGTTCCCAGCCGCGCCCCGCGAGTCGGCGCCGGAGAGGTTGGCGCCCTCTGGCCCAATCCCGCCCGAGTCGCCCTCGGCCTGGATGTAGATCTCGTAGGCGCCTTGGGCCAGGGCCCCGTCGGTGTTGTCCAAGTCGAGGGGGTTGTTGTCGAAATAGACCGTCCGGGTCGCGCTGCCCTGGCATACTGCGCCTGCCGCGCCCAGCGTGGGGGTCCAGTCGTAGGTCCCGATCTGGGCGCCGCCCGGCTGACGGATCTCGACCCGGACCTGGGTCGGGTTGCCCTCGCTGGCGATACAAGGGGCGCCGGGGTCCTTGTCGAAGCCCCACCTGACGGTCAGCGTGGTCGACGCGCCCGGCTCGTGGATCGCGTTGAAGGGTAAATGGGTCCGGAGACTTCCTCTGTGGAACGGTCTCCCACGGGGCTCTCTGTGCGACCGCCAAACCCGGTGAGCGCGCATAAGTGATTCAGGGCGGGTCGGTGATCAGCTGAATCAGCGAGGGTGGCTTCGCCGATCGCTTCAACGTGCGGTACCCGGGGGGCTTGCTTGTTCGGTCCGGGTCCCGGCCTCGCGACGGGTTGGATCTGAACGTCAGAGCCCGTGGTCGATGCCGGCTTCGAGGTCGTGGCCGGGGAGGGGTGGTGGCCGGGTGACTTCGGCCACCCGATCGAGCCACACCGGACGGTCTCCACCGGGAATCCGTCTCACGAGCGATGCATCCTGGGTGAGGGGCTGGGTTGGCTGGGCCGGCTGGCCGAGTTCGGCGAGTTCGGCGTCGACGGTGCGGAGGCGGGAGTCGGGCCAGTGGTGGTCGGCGTCCCATTGGTGGCGCTGGTCGAGTTCCGGACGGAGCCCTTCGAGGACTTGTTCGCAGCGACTAATCTTGGCTTCGGCGTTGCGGACATCGGCAGTGAAGGTATCGATCCGGTCGAGGGTGGAGGCCTTTTCTTTGCGGCCCTGGCTGCGGAGCTGGGAGAGCGGTCCAAGCTCGTCGAGGCGTTTGTGGGCGTGGTC
The DNA here is from genome assembly GCA_050743445.1 of Acidimicrobiia bacterium. GTDB lineage: Bacteria > Actinomycetota > Acidimicrobiia > IMCC26256 > BP-133 > CAWBJP01. The sequence goes on along the minus strand of JBOGFO010000100.1, from coordinate 1,397 downwards.
GAGGCGGTAGTGCGCCCAGTACAGCTCCTTGCGGGCTGAGGCGAGGGCCAGTTCGGCCTGGCGGAGCGCGGGTTGCCGGTCGGGCGGCCTGTCCCGCAGGAGGGCTCGGAGTTCGGTCCGCTCGGCGAGGAGGCGCTCGATCCGGCTGGGGGCATCGTGGATGGCGAAGCCGGGGTCGGGCTGCCGGCGTAGGGCGTGGAGGACTTCCTGGTCCGGGGTGCGCTGGTCGGCGAGGACGCCACCGAAGTCGATGTCGGGGAGGCGGGTGACGTTCCAGGTGTGGGTGGCGTGACGGGAACGGCTCTGGCCGGTGTAGCCGGTGAAACGTTTCAGGGCGGCGGTGCCCAGGAGATGGACCTGGGGCCAGGTGCCACCTTGGATGCCGTCGACGGTGCGGGCCCAGGCGTGGGAGCAGTTGGGGCTGCCGTCGCTGCGGTGGCCGTGCACGAAGGGGTGGGGAAGGGTGACGGCTCGGCCTTGGTCGTCGAGGGATTGGAGGCCGTCTTCGGTAACGGCGGTGACGGTCAGGACGGTGCCGTTGTGGAGCGGCTGCCCGTGGGTGCGCAGGGTGCCGTGGACGAGGATGCGGTCGCCGGCGCCGTAGCGGCGTTGTCCGTGGTGCCAGGCGGGCCCGGTGATTTCGGGGCCGTGGATGTGCCCGCCGGTTTGGAGGCGGCGGCGGATGCGGTCGGCGAGGTCTTCGCAGTCGGCGTGGGCAACGGCGAGGGCGGCCACGGAGGCGGGGCCGTGGAGGGCGATGTCGGCGAAGACCGCGTCGGCCAGGGCCTCGCGGGTGGCGTGGGGGGAGCCGAGGTCGTGTTCCCAGCCGTGCTGGGAGCGGATGGCCTGGCTGAGGGCGACGTGGCCGGCGCGGTAGGCGGCCAGTGCCTGGCGTTCACCGGCTTCGAGTTGACGGCGGTTCTCGGTCAGCCGGGGGGAGGGGATGCGGCCGTCGCCGCCGAGACGGGCCAGTTCGGCGCCGAGGCCACCGGCGCGCACCGCTTGGGCCTGGTGGGGATCGCCGAGGCACCACAGGCGGGCGCCGGGGGCGGCGGCGACGGCGGCGAGGACGACCTCGGCGTCGGCGGTGGCGACCTGGGAGATCTCGTCGAGGATCACCACGGTGTCGGGGGGGAGGGCGGCGCTGTCGAGGGTGAAGCGGGCGATGGTCAGGGCCGCGACGCCGGCCTGGCGCAGTTCGCCGGCGGCCTGGTTGGTGGCCGCCAGCCCGACCACCGGATGGCCGGCGTGGGCGGCGGCGACGGCGGCGGCGTGGACCGTGGTGGTCTTCCCGAAGCCGGCGGGGGCGATCAGGCTGCGGATGGCGGGGCCGGCGGCGCACAGGGCCCGAACCGCGTCCGCCTGGTCGGCGCCCAAACCGGGCTCCTCCGCAGCGA
>JBOGFO010000099.1:0-4903 GCA_050743445.1 Acidimicrobiia bacterium | reverse complement strand
CCACCAGCGTCCGCAGGCGCTCGCCGTCGGCTGCGGTGGGGGCAGGGAGCCACCGCGCCTCGGCCCGGCCGTCGGCGGCCCGGAGCACCGCCGGCACGGCCCGTCCTCCGGCGGCCATCTCGAGCGCCTCGTCGGCCACGGTGGCGCACCACGCCCACCCGGCCCCCGACGCCAGCGGGCTCTCGGTGGCCTGCCGTTCCGGGACGCCCGACACCGACCGCCGGCTGAGCAACAGTTCGAGCGCTACGCCGGCCGGCACCCGGAGGATGGGCACGAGCCACGGATGGAAGGCGGGTGCCCGCCGGACACCGCGCCGCCCGTCCCGGGTCAGCGGCACGACATTGCTCGGGACGACCCGGCCCGACCCGGCTTTGACCGGCATGGTCGGGAGCGGCCGGTCGCCCTCGGTGGGGAGGAGGAGATGCAGGCGGATCGGCTGGGCCCGGCCGGCGGCTTCGGGGGTCAGACCGAGCACGGCCGGCAGCACCCTGGCGGCGACGGCGAAGCTGTGCCGGCGGGGGCCGAGCTCGTCGTCGTCACCCCGCCGGGCCCGCCCCACGAGCCGGCTGTCCTCCGCCCAGAGACAGAACCCGCGACCAGGCGACCAGAAGGCGTGGGCGACGAGCACCGCAGGAATGCTAGGGAGGTCGGAGGCCGGTCGGGACCAAGCCAGGCTCCTGACGCACATCGGCCAAGGATCGTTGGTCTGTGTCGTCGTACGACGACAGAGGCGATTGTCAGCGTACGGCTACCTGCTAGAATGTCTGCGTACGCCGGCAAGTCAGGGAGTGGCGGTGCGAGGGGTGGGCAATGTTCGAGAGTTGGGCGCCGTCGTTCGGGCCCGTCGGGTCGAACTGGGCCGGACCCAGGGCGATGTTGCCGCCTCCGCCGGCGTCTCCCGACAGTGGCTCTCGCAGATCGAGGCGGGCAAACGGACGGCCGAAGTCGGGCGGGTGCTGGCTGTCTTCGACGCCCTCGACCTTGATCTCGTCCCTGTCCCCCGGGAGCGACCGCCGATGCCCGGCACCCGGACCGCGAAGACGGCCGCGACGGGCGTGGATCTGGACGACCTCCTCGATGAGTACCGGAAACGGTGAATGACACCCTCGTCGTCGCTCTCGGCGGCGTCGTCGCCGGCGTCCTCGAGCGCGACCGCAACGGCGTGCGGTTCAACTATGACGACGCCTACCTGGACCGTCCCGGGGCGACGCCGCTCTCGGTGTCGATGCCGCTCCAGGCTCGGACGCACCGGTCGGCGGCGGTCACTCCCTGGCTCTGGGGCCTGCTGCCCGACAACGCCGACGTCCTCGAGCGGTGGGCCCGGAGGTTCCAGGCATCGGCCACTTCGCCCTTCTCGCTCCTGGCCACCCCGGTCGGGCGGGACTGCGCCGGCGCGGTCCAGTTCATCCCGCCCGAGCGCGTCGACCATCTCCTGGGCCGGCCGGGGTCGGTCCAATGGCTCGACGACGACCAGGTCGCCGTCCGGCTTGGTGCGCTGCGGGCCGATACCGCGGCCTGGCTCGGCCCGGACTTCACCGGCCAGTTCAGCCTGGCCGGCGCCCAGGCAAAGACGGCACTGTTCTTTGACGGGACCCGCTGGGGAGTGCCCTCAGGGGCGGCACCGACGACTCACATCCTCAAACCGGCGATCGCCGGTCTCGATGATCACGACCTCAACGAGCACCTCTGCCTCGATGCGGCCGGCCGGGTCGGGTTGCTCGTCGCCCGGACCCGCATCGTCCGCTTCGCCCGGCTCACGGCGGTGGCCGTCGACCGCTACGACCGTCGCCGCGTCGGTGGCAAGGTCGAGCGGATCCACCAGGAGGACCTCTGCCAGGCGCTTGGCGTCGCTCCGCAGCGCAAGTACCAGGCCGATGGCGGACCGGGCCCGCGCACCATCGCCCGGCTGCTGCGCGACGTGGTTCGTCCCGCGACCGTGGCCGACATGGCCGTACAGGCGTTCCTCGACGCATTGGCCTGGAACTGGCTGATCGGCGGGACCGACGCTCACGCCAGGAACTACTCACTCCTCCTCGCCGGCGACCAAGTCCGCCTTGCCCCGCTCTACGATGTCGCGTCGGTCTTGCCCTATGACGGCGTCGACGAAATGAAACTGAAGATGTCGATGAAGATCGGCGGCGACTACCGCCTCAAAGCCCACAGCGCCTCGACGTGGAAGGAGGTTGCCGCTGAGCTCGGCCTCGACGCGACCCGTACCCTCGCCCGGGTGGCGGAGCTCGCTGTGGCCGCCCCCGACGCTTTTCGCGACGCGGCCGCCGCTTCGGACGTCAAGGCACTGCGCCGACCGCTCACCCGCCGCCTCGTCGACGCGGTCGCCGATCGTTCGAGGCGCTGCGCCAAGCAGTTCGCATCTGCCGGCTGCAGCTGAGCGTCAAGCATCAGCCCGAACCCTGGAAGGTGTCAGCCGAACACGATCTGTCCAGCCTCACCCGAGACGACACAGAAAGTCTTCGCAAGGTCTGCGCCCATACACAAAGTCTGCGCCCCCGCCAGGATTCGAACCTGGGCACACGGTTTAGGAACTTGAATCGGGGCAGGGCTCTGACCAGCACTGACATGTGAAAGTGCTGCTTGGCGGCCGGAATTCCTTGTCCGTCGTTCACGCTCATTGGCCGCGATGACCTACTGCTTGTTCCACGTTTGTTCCACGGCAGGAGTGCCTTCGGCCGACCCCTCAGTGGACACCCCGTCGACTAATCGCAAGTTAAGTGCTACACTTTACTTGCATGGAGGAGGTCGGTCGATGGCTCGTCGAGGTGTGGTGGCGGAGTGGGTCGCTGACCGGCCGGCGCGGTCGTTCTTCACTCCCGTTGATGTGCCGGCCTCGGCGTCGGCGGTGGAGTCGTCGCTGTCGCGTCTCGCGGCCGCGGGTGGGTCGATTCAGCGGGTCCGTCAAGGCCTCTACTGGAAGAAGCCGCCTGCGACGCGGTTCGGCACGGCCCGTCCGGATCCGACCGATGCCGCGTTGGTGGTCGCCGGCCCGGGCGCCGGCCTGGCCGGTGTGTCGGCGGCCAACGCGCTGGGGTTGTCGACCCAGGTCGCCCGTCAGCCCACGATCGCCGTGGTCGGTCGGCCCCCCAAGGGCCTAGCCGGGGTGCGGTTCACCAGCCGTGCCAACCCCCAGCGCATCCGTCTCACCCGGCTCGAGGTGACCGTCCTGGAGGCGCTGCGCGACTTCCCGGCCCTGAGTGAGGTGTCCTGGTCGGAGGCCCGTGATGGCATCCGCCAGCTCGCGGCTGACGGCCGCATCGATCTTGGCGCGCTCGCCGCTGTCGCGGCGGGGGAGCGCCGGGCCGGTCTCACCGGGCGGGTCGCGGAGCTCGCCGGGACATGACCGACGCGTCGGGCGCGGTCGGGATGCTGCGCGCCGATCCTGACGCGTTCGACGCGCTGCGCGACGCCACGGCGGAGCGACTCGGGGTCGACCCCGGCGCGGTGGAGAAGGACTACTGGGTCACCGAGGTCTTGCGCTCTGCTGCGAGGCCTCGAGAGGGTGTCGACCAGGTCGTGTTCAAGGGTGGCACCAGCCTGTCGAAGGCGCACGGGATCATTCAACGGTTTTCAGAAGACATCGACCTGCTCGTCGTCACCAGCCTCACCGGCCAACCCCTCAAACGGCTCCTCCGCATGATCGCCAACGAGCCCAGCGCACACCTCGACGTCGAGCATGAGCGCGAACGTGAGGGCCGCGGGTTCCTCAACGCCCGCTACCGCTACCCGGTCCGGCGTGAGGTCCCGTTCCTCGCCACCGGGGTCCTGCTCGAGATCGGCTCACGGGGCGGACCGGCTCCCAACGAGCAGATGCCGGTCCGGTCCCTCATGTCCCACGCCGCCGACCAGATCGACCCCACGGCGCACGACGACTACGCCGACCTGGCGGCCTTCGAGGTCACCGTGCTCGCCGCCGAACGCACGCTGGCGGAGAAGCTCGCCTTCCTGCACCACCGCGCCACCGTCGGCGATCTCGACGCGCTCACCCGAGGTGCCCGTCACCTCTACGACGTCGCGATGCTGCTCGGCAACGACCGCGTCCGCGACGCCCTCGCCGACCGGAAGATCGGCGAGCTTATGATCGACATCGACGCACGCAGCCATTCCGCAGGATGGGACTTCACACCCCGACCGAGCACCGGTTTCGCCGCCAGCCCCGCCTTCACCGACGACAGCAAGATCGCCGCCGCCCTCCGCGTCGGCTACACCGCGCTCGAGGATCTCGTCTGGGGCCTCCTGCCCAGCTACGACGAAGCCATCGACACCATCAGGTCCAACCGCCACCTCGTCTGAGCGCCGGCCGGGACCCGACGAGCCGGTGCCGGGTGAGGGTCGTGCGCCGGACGACCTGGCTCCGGCGGGCGCCGGGCAGGGCATGTGGCTTCGAAGGCGCTTCGCAGCGGGAGCCCTACAGCCGTGGATCTCCTCGTTCGCCAACGTGATCCCCGGGACGAGCGCCGATGAGGTTCTGGTCTCCTTCTTCCACGACTGTTCCACGCCGCCGAGCCTGCTACCCGGCATGGCCGCTGACCTGCTGCTTCGCGGTAGCCGAGTGGCGTGATCGAGAAGCAAACGGCTTTTCGGCCCGGCAACCGAGAACCCTTGTGCGGTAACGGGAAGGCCCGGTCTGAAGGCCAACGGTTTCTGCGGAAGTCAGAACGAGGAGGTTCGCCGATCGAGCCAAAAGTAGCTCCTGACCAGCAACTTTGCCGCTCAGCGCCCCCGCCAGGATTCGAACCTGGGCTCACGGTTTAGGAAACCGATGCTCTATCCCCTGAGCTACGGGGGCCTTGGTTGTAAAGGTGCTGGTCAGAGGCGATTTCGCTGAGCGGCCGTTCAGCCTCGGGAGCCGTTTGACACCCAAACTGACACCCTAACTTCGGAGGAGCTC
>JBOGFO010000098.1:0-3653 GCA_050743445.1 Acidimicrobiia bacterium | reverse complement strand
CGGGGCGGGCCGCCCCGGCCTGGAGCCGGGGGTGGCCGCGGTCGGGCTGGCCCTGCCCGAGGGCCCCGCCGTCCTGGCCGGCTACTGGGCCGACGAGGCCGAGCGTGGCCCCGAGGCCATGGACCTTCTCACCGACGCCGCCCGGTCGCTCCGCCTGGCCATCGAGCGCGAGGACCTCGAGGACGCCCAGCGGGAGACGGACGCCCTGCGCCGGTCCCAATCGCTGCAGCGCCTCTTCCTCTCCCGGGTGAGCCATGAGCTGCGCACGCCGCTCACGGCCATCTGTGGCTACGCCTCCAGCCTGCGCCAGACCGACGTGACCTGGGACCCGGAATCCGAAGACCGGTTCCTCTCCGCCATCGCCTCCGAGTCCGCCCGGATGTCGCGCCTCGTCGCCGACCTGCTCGACTCGTCGGCCATCGAATCCGGTGTCCTGCGGCTCAACCCCGACTGGTGCGACCTGCCCCTGGTCCTGCGGGCCGCCCTCGGGTGCCTGTCGCCGGAGCAGGCCGGCGCGGTGGAGCTGTCCTGGGACCGCGAGCTGCCACCGGTGTGGGGTGACCACGACCGCCTGGAGCAGGTCTTCGTGAACCTGATGGAGAACGGGCTGCGCCACACGAGCCCCGGCACCCGGGTCCGGGTCCACGCCGGGGTCGGGGGGCGGGCGGGGACGGTGGCCCTCCGGGTGTCGGACGACGGTCCGGGCATTCCGCCCGACGAGGCCGACCGGCTGTTCCAGCCCTGGGAGCGGGGGATGACCGAGGGCTCGGGTGCCGGCCTCGGGCTCTCCATCGTGCGGGGCATCGTCGAGGGTCACCGGGGCTCGGTCGGCCTGGAGCCGTCCGCCCGGGGGGCGTCGTTCCTGGTCGAGCTGCCGGTCGACCCGTCCGAAGGTGTCGACGGGGACGGCGCGGGGCGACTCGTCGGCGTGAAGGAGCGAGAGGGGGAGGCGACGTGACGCGGGTGCTGCTGGTGGAAGACGACCGCAACATCGTCGATCTGGTGCGGTCGAACCTGGTCGTGCGGGGCTACGAGGTCACGGTCTCAACCGACGGTTCGAAGGTGCTGTGGCTGCTGGATGCCGAACGGCCGGATCTCGTTCTCCTCGACCTCATGTTGCCGGGGGCCGACGGGTTCGAGCTCTGCCGTCAGATCCGGGAGCGATCGTCGGTGGGGATCATCATCGTCTCCGCCCGCCGGGGCGAGCACGACAAGGTCCAAGCCCTCAACCTGGGCGCCGACGACTACATGACGAAGCCGTTCGGGGTGGAGGAGCTGATGGCCCGGATCACGGCGACGCTGCGCCGGACCCGGCCCGCCCCCGTGCCAGTGGCCGAGCCGACCGTCACCATCGGCGACGTCGTCGTCGATCTCGACGCCCAGGCGGTGACGCGTGGGGGAGAGATGATCCATCTCACCCCCACGGAGTTCTCCCTCCTGCGGGAGCTCGTACTCCACCGGGGGAAGCTGCTGTCCCACGCCACGCTCCTGCGGCGGGTATGGGGCCCCGGATACGAGACCGAGACCGAGTACATCCGGGTCTACGTCCGCCGGTTGCGGTCCAAGCTCGAGTCGCCCGGAGGCCCGTCACTCATCACCACCGAGCCCCGCGCCGGGTATCGATTGATGTTGGAGTGACAGTCGTTATTTCAGTGGCTAATGAGGTCCAGATGAGTGCAGAACGCTCATGACACCAAAGGGTCTCCGGCGCGACGATGCGGGTGAAGTTACGTTTCACCCACGAGTCATGAGGAGGTCTCGTCTGGCCTGTTGTTGAGCCACATACTCCAACGCGATTCCCAGCGCGTAGGCAGTAACGGCAAAACAGACGGTTTGTGAGGGTGCCCCGATCGCCATGACCGGGGCACCGTCGCGTCGGCACAAATGAGTGCCGCTCCACTCATGACCCCGACGCCGCCGATCCCGCAGGCTGTCCCTCTGGCTCCGGCTGCCGGCCGGAGTGCCTCAATGGCGAGGACGGGCTGGATGGGCGCGGAGAGGTGGAACGAACTGGGACGGGTGCACGCCGGCTGGGCGGAGTGGCCGGCGGCCCAGGAATGCTTCGAAGCCGCCATCACCGCCGAGCCCCACTGGCCGGTGCTGTGGGCCAACTTGGCGCTGGCCGCGGCTCGCAACGGAGACCCGGCGACGGCCAACGGAGCCCTCGAGGTGGCCGAGACCCTGGAGCCGCGACGGGCCGGTGAGTGGCGCCGGATGATGGCGTCGGGCCGTCCGCTCCCTCTCTGCTCCTTGGCGGCGGTGTCGTCCGCCGGATGATCGGGCTTTGAGTGGTGCTCCACTCATGACACCGCACCGGGGTGTGACGAGGATCGTCTCGTGCCCGACCGCAAGCCCCTCAGCCAGCCGCCCGCCAGCGAGATCGTGAGCTTCGGTGCCGGTGGGCCCCGCACCGTGCAGCGGGGGGTGGAGTACCTCCGGGAGTGGGCGGCGGGGACCGGCGGCCACGCCGGCGATGACGAGCAGCTGGTGCCCTGGCCCGAGGTGGCGGCGGTGGAGACGGGGCTCCCGCTGTTCCTGAGCTTCGGCGACGTCGCCCATCCCGACTATGTAGAGGTTCGCGTCTACGGCCCGGAGACGGCCGCCGATGGGCGGCCCGCCACCACCGAACCCCTCTCGGTGCTGGAGTGCCGGCTCACCGAGCCGCGCCGGGAGAAGCGCATCCGCCGATGGGCCGGGGGTGTGGGAGTTGACGTCACGGTGGCCGGCCACGGGGTGCGCCGCATCGCCGCCTGGGCCTCGTGGGACGTGCCGCTGCTCCACCGGCGTCGCCTCGGGTTGCCCGACGACACCGACGACCTGCAGGCCGCCTGGTTGTTCACGCTGTCGTTCCAGGGCTGTTGACCCAGTCGTTCCAGGGCTGGGCCGGCCCCGTTCACGGAATGTTCCCCGTGCCCGCGTGAACGTTGACGCCTCGTTCACGGCCGTCTCCATAGCTTGCGGGTGTGGCCGTCCTCCTGCCCGCCGCGCCGATGTGCCCGAAGCCCGGTGAATGGCCGCTCACGGGACGGGCGGCGGAGCTGGCGGCCGTGGACGCCGTGCTGGGCCGCCCCGGAGCCGGTGGGGTGGTGCTGGTCGGCATGCCCGGGGCCGGGACCAGCCGGCTGGTGCGGGAAGCCGTGCGCCAAGTGGCGGCGTCCGGTCGCACGGTCGAGATGTTCACCGCCACCCGGGCCGCCGCCACCATCCCCTTCGGCGCCTTCGCCCGCCTGCTGACCGGGTTTGACCGGGCGGGCGCCGACCGTCTCGAGCTGTTCGTGGCCGCGGTGGAGGCCCTGGGGGTGGAGCCCGGGGCCGGACCGGGCCGCTCCCTGGCGCCGCCGCCTCTCGTCCTCGGGGTGGACGACGGCCACCTCCTCGATCAGGCCGGGGCCGCGCTGCTGCACCAGCTGGCGAGCACCGGGGCAGCCCACGTCGTGGTGGGCCTGAGCACCGGATCGCCCACCCCCGAGCCGATCCTGGCGCTGTGGAAGGACGGTCCGGCCCAACGGCTGGAGGTGGGCCCCCTGGGCCAGCCCGCCGTGGAGGAGCTCCTGGTGGACGTCCTCGGCGGGCCCCTCGACGGGGCCGCCCTCCTCGACCTGTGGCGGGCCGGCCGGGGCAACGTGCGGCTCCTCCACGAGCTTGTGCTGGCC
>JBOGFO010000097.1:0-1843 GCA_050743445.1 Acidimicrobiia bacterium | reverse complement strand
CCCGCCGGGCTGATCCCCGGTTCGGCCTTCGGTCTGGGCACCTTCGGCTACGCCGCCTTCGCCGCCTTCATGCCGCTCTACGTCCCCACCCTGGGTCTGTCGGGCTCGGCGCCCATCTTCGGCTGCTACGCCGGCATCACCCTCGTCGGGCGACTGTTCGGGGCCCGCATCCCCGACCGTCTGGGCCCGTCGACCACCGCCCGGGCCGGCCTGGCCATCATGGCTGCGGGCATGGCCGTGCTCGGCGCCTGGCACACACCGGCCGGACTGTGGGTGGGAACGATCCTCTTCGCCGCCGGCAACGCCTTCATGTTCCCGGCCCTGCTGTCGCTGGCGCTGGCCGCCGCCCCCGACGGCGAGCGGGCGGCCGTGGTCGGCACCGTGGTGGCCTTCTTCGACCTCGGCCAGGGTGCCGGTGCACTCGTCCTCGGCCCCCTGGTCTCGATGGTCGGTTACACCGGCCCCTTCCTGGCCGGCGCTTTGGCCGCCGCCGGGGGGCTGGGGTTACTCTCCGCCCACCTCCGGCGGGGAACCTTCGCGGTGAGCTAGGGAGTGCGAGGACATCACATGGACAAGTCTCTGGAAGGCGGTGCCGGCAAGCCGTACCGGGTGGTGGTGGAGGAAGGCAAGGTCCGGGAGTTCGCCCGGGCCACCGGGTCGTCCAACCCCGCTTACCTCGGCGAGCCGCCGGCGACCTCACCCGTGACCTTTCTCGCCTCGTCGGCCTTCTGGCAGGGACCCGAGCACTCGCCCTGGGGCGGGACGACCATCAACTGGGAGCGCATCCTCCACGGGGAGCAGGAGTTCACCTTCCCCGGCGCCCCGCCCGCCCCCGGCACGGTCCTCACCGCCCAGGCGCGCATCGACCGGGTGTACGAGAAGGAGGGCAAGCGGGGCGGGACCATGACCTTCGTCGAGGTCGTGACCGACTACCGCGACGAGTCGGGGACGGTGGTGGCGGCGTCCCGCTCCACCATCATCGAGACCAGCCAGGCCCCGCCCGCCGGCGGTGGAGGCAAGACAGAGGGCCAGGAGTGATGCGATGACCGCGACATGGAACGACCTCGAGGTGGGCACCGAAGGCCCCAGCCGGGAGGACGGCCCCCTGACCGTGACCGACTTCGTCCGCTACCAGGGCGCCTCGGGGGACATGAACCCGATCCACCACGACATGGCCTTCGCTCGGAAGGCCGGCTTCCCCCAGCCCTTCGCGGTCGGGATGCGCCAGGCCGGCGTGCTCGCCACCTGGGCCACCGACTGGCTGGGGGCGGCCAACGTGCGGCGCTTCAAGGTCCAGTGGCGGGAGCAGGCCTGGCCCGGTGACGTGCTCACCTACACCGGAGCCGTGGTGGCCAAGCGCGAGGAAGACGGCCAGCGCCTGGTCGACGTGGAGATGGTGTGCTCCCGCCAGACCGGCGGCCCGCACCTCAAGGGCTGGGCCACCTTCGTCGTTCCCGACTGACCCGCCCCGTTCCGGCGTTCCTCCGGAACACCTGTCGTTCCGCAGGAACGCAACATCGCTCTGTCACCCGCCCAGCATCGTGCGGAGCTCGAGCCGGGGCCGAGCCTGGTGGCCCGACAGGATCTCGTCGGACAACTCGTCTGAGAGTGTCTGCGCCAGGATGGCATGGACCCGGGCGGCCACCTCGGCCCAGGAGCGGGCCGGTCCGCCGGCGGGCAGGGCAACCGTGGCTGGGCGCTCGATGGTGGCGGTGATCGTCATCTCGTTCCTCCCTCGTCGGCGGCTGTTCGACTCCTCGCAGGATCGGGGCGGCGGGTATCCGGAAGGGTCACGGGCAGGTCACCACCGGGTCACCGCGCTCCGAGAGCCGCTGGTCCGGAC
>JBOGFO010000096.1:0-2515 GCA_050743445.1 Acidimicrobiia bacterium | reverse complement strand
CCTACCTGGCCGGCCTGGTGGGGATCGTGGCCCTGGTGAAGTCGGCCGGGACACCCGGCGGTCCCGACCTTGTCGCCCTCTCCACCCTGGCGCCCGCCCTCGCCTTCGTGGCCATGTGGGTGGCGGTGGGCGCGGCGGCGGGATGGAAGCTGGGCTCCAGGCTGGCAGCTCCCCTGGTGGCGGTTGGCGCCTTCGCCGCCATCCTCGTCCTCTACGTCGTGAACTACGACCTGGTCCGGGTGGGCGGCGCCACCGCTTCGCTCCTCGGCCTGGCTCCCCGGCCTGAGCTGCAGGCCGCCCAGATCGCCATCTACGCCGGGGTCGCCGACGGCGCCCTGCTGCTCGTCCCCCGCCTCCGCCCGGCCCCGCCGGGTGACCGCCTCGACAGGCTGGGGATGGTGGCCGGTGCCGGCGCCGCCGTCATCGCCGGGGCCGTCCTGGCCCTCCCCGGCCCCGATTTCCGGCTCCGGCCCGAGCCGGAGGTGTGCACCGGGACGCCGGCCATCTGCCTGGCCGGCGGCTACCGCGCCCAAGCCGGCGAGGTCAGGGAGATCCTCGCCCCCTACCTCGAGGCTGCGGCTCGGGCCGGGGCCCCCTTGCCCGAACGGTTCGTCCAGGACTACGACCGGTCCCGAGCCGACCTCGTCGGTTGGATCTCCCCGGACCTGGCCAGGGGGAGGGACGCCACTCCCTACTACGCCGTGCTCAATGCCTACGTCGCCGAAACGTGCGGAACCCACGATGACAACCAGGCCGACGAGTACTACGGAGGCCTCATCTTCTTCTTCGACCGGGCGGGTGACGTCGGCGAGGTCGATCTCACCGACGTCGAGGTCCTCAATACCGGATCTCCCGACGAGCAGGCGGCCTGGGTCCGGATGGCGGTGAGCTACCTGCGGCACTGCCCATGACCGGCTGGCGGGCGGCATGGACGGTGGCCCGGGTGTGGGGGGTCCGTCAGGTTGTCGCGGCGCTCGCCGGCACGGCCGTGCTGGCCACCTTGTGGCAGGGACGGATCGCGGTGCCCATGCGCCGGGACGTGGCCGAGATGATCTGGCCCCTGGCCCCCTGCCTTCTCGCCTTCACCGTGCCCTCGGTGGCGGCGAGAGCCTGGACGGCAGAGGAGCGGGTGGCTCCCCGATCGGGGTGGTTGCATCGGCTGGCGTTCGTCGGCGGTGTCACCGGACTGGCAGCCGCCGCGTGCGCGGCCCTGGCGGTGCTCCACCCCTTCTCGGTCCTCGCCCGTAACACCGCCTTCCTGGTCGGTCTCGCTCTCACCGGTGCGGTGCTGCTGCCCGCGTCGGCGCGCTGGGTCCCTCCCGTCATGGTGCCGATCAGCATGTGGCTCCTTGGCGGCCGGCCCGTCGGGCTGGAACCCGCGGGCTGGGCCGTCCTCCTGCACGACGGAGATTCGGCGGTGGCCTCCTGGGCGGCCGCGGTCTCCTTCGCCGTTGGCCTCGGGCTGTACGTAGCGCGGACCCGCCCGATCGCGGAGTGACGGAGCCCCTCGTCAGGGCGTCGGGCCAGCTACCCGCAGTGCTCTCCGGGACGCCTCCACCCCCTTGGCCACATCGGCCTCGATCTCGTCCGGCGCCGCCGCCACCAGGGCCACGAGGTCGTCGCCGTGGTCGCGGATCAGGGTGGCGAAGCCCTCGATGACCTCCTCGTCGGTGTCCGCGTCCGTGGCGATCAGGGCTGGCCTGGTCGAGGCGGTCGCTGAGCGTGCAGTAGCGCTCGACGCCGTTGGCGGAGGCCGTGTCCCCTCCTCCGTCACTGCAGGCGGCCAGGCCGAGGACGACCACGACCAGGCCCCCCCACGACCGCTTCACAAGGCTCCGCCTCCCTTTTCCACTATCGGCGTAGTGGAATTAGACTTCACGATCATGTCCGAAAATACGGAACCAGTTCTGCTCATCGACGACCTGCACGCCGGCACCGAAGGCACCGAGATCCTCAAGGGCGTGTCGCTGGCCGTCGCCCCCGGCGAGGTGCACGCCCTCATGGGCCCCAACGGCTCGGGCAAGTCGACCCTGGCCAAGACGCTGCTGGCCAGCCCCTCGTACGAGGTGACGGCGGGACGGGTGCTGCTCAAAGGCGAGGACATCACCGCCCTGTCCCCCGAGGAGCGCTTCCAGCGGGGACTGTTCCTCGGCTTCCAGCACCCGGAGGAGTTCCCGGGCGTCACGCTCATCAACTTCCTGCGCCAGGCCATGTCCGCCCGCAAGGGATTCGACATGTCCGTGCTCGAGGTCCGCCTCGCCCTCATGGACTGGATGGGCCGCCTCGGCATCGACCAGGCCTTCATGTCCCGGTACCTGAACGACGGGTTCTCCGGGGGCGAGAAGAAGCGCACCGAGATCCTCCAGCTGGCCCTGTTGGAGCCCGACGTGGCCGTCCTGGTCGAGACGGACTCCGGCCTCGACATCGACGCCCTGCGCATCGTGGCCGGCGGCATCAACGAGGTCCGCAAGGAGCGGGCCGAACTGGGCGTCCTGCTCATCACCCACTACCAGCG
>JBOGFO010000095.1:0-4589 GCA_050743445.1 Acidimicrobiia bacterium | reverse complement strand
CGCCGGGGAAGCGGACCGGAGCAGCGGCAGGCGGGGGCCGGCGAAGCGCCAGGCCGCCCAGCCCGTCAGCTCGACCACGTCCGGCGGGGGGCCGGCGGAGATGGCCGCCACCAATGGACGGAGCCGGTCCGGGGCCGTCTCGGGCTGCACCCGGTCGGCGACCACCCAGCCCCGGACGCGCCGACCGGAGAGCCCGACCCGCACGATGGTCCCCACCGAGACCACCCCGGCCAGCCCCTCGGGCACGAGATAGTCGAAGACCCGCTCGACAGCGAGGACGTCGACTGCGACCCGGCACACCCGGGGCGAGGTCACTAACCCAGCGCGGGAAGCATGCCCGCCCGCATCTACACCGCTTTGCGGAGGGTCTCGGCCACGTCGTCCACCTGCTCCCAGGTGAACTCCTTGTCCGACCGCCCGAAGTGCCCGTAGGCGGCCGTCTTCTTATAGATGGGCCGGCGGAGGCGGAGGCGGTCGATGATCGCCGCCGGGCGCAGGTCGAAGGTCTCCTGGATGAGCTCGGGCAGCCGCTCCGGGTCGACGGTCTCCGTCCCGAACGTCTCGACCAGGACCGACACCGGACGGGCCTTGCCGATGGCGTACGCCACCTGGACCTCGCAGCGCCGGGCGAGGCCGGCGGCCACCACCGCCTTGGCCACCTGGCGGGTGGCGTAGGCGGCCGAGCGGTCCACCTTCGTCGGGTCCTTGCCGGAGAAGGCGCCGCCGCCGTGGCGGGCCATCCCGCCGTAGGTGTCGACGATGATCTTGCGGCCGGTGAGGCCGGTGTCGGCGTGGGGCCCTCCGAGCTCGAAGGTCCCGGTCGGGTTGCACAGCAGCTGGTACTGGTCGTCGACGAAGGCCGGGGGGAGCAGCGGGCGGATCACGTACTCCCGCAGGTCGGGGGCGAGGAGGGTGTCGATGTCGATTCCCGGCTGGTGCTGGGTCGAGATCAGCACGGTGTCGAGCCGGACGGGACGGCCGTCCTCGTACTCGATCGTGACCTGGGTCTTGCCGTCGGGCCTCAGGTAGGGCATCACGCCCGCCTTGCGCACCTCGGCCAGGCGGTGCGCCAGCCGGTGGGCCAGCCAGATGGGCATGGGCATGAGGTCGGCGGTCTCGTCGCAGGCGTAGCCGAACATCATCCCCTGGTCGCCGGCGCCGACCAGGTCGAGGCTGTCACCACCCCCGCTCCGGTTCTCCATGGCCTTGTTCACGCCCTGGGCGATGTTGGGGGACTGCTCGTCGATGGAGACGACCACGCCACAGGTGTTGCCGTCGAAGCCGTAGGACTCGCGGTCGTAGCCCACCGCCTTGATGGTCTCCCGCACGATCTTGGGGATCTCCACGTAGGCGGTGGTGGTGATCTCGCCGGCCACCACGGCCAGGCCGGTGGTGAGCAGGGTCTCGCACGCCACCCGACCCTCCGGGTCCTCGGTCAGGATGGCATCGAGGATGGCGTCGGAGACCTGGTCGGCCATCTTGTCGGGATGTCCCTCGGTCACCGATTCCGAAGTGAACTTCCAGCGGTTGCTCACGACCTTGCCTCCCTCACGCGGTCCCAGATGGCTTCGGCCAACTCGGTCTTGGTCATATGGGGCAGCTCCGTGACGGCGCCGCCCGGGGCGAGCAGCACGGCCCGGTTGGTATCGACCTCGAACCCCGAATCGGCGGCGGACACGTCGTTGGCCACCATGAGATCGACCCGCTTCGCCGCCATCTTCGTCGAGGCGTGCTCCACCAGCTGGGTGGTTTCGGCTGCGAATCCTACGAGGAACTGCTCCCGTTTGGCCGATCCCAGGGCGGCCAGGAGGTCGGTGGTGGGCTCGAGGATGACCTCGGGTGCGCCCTCGGCCTTCTTCAGCTTGGACGGGGCGGCGACCTTGGGCCGGAAGTCGGCCACCGCCGCCGCCATCACGACCACGTCGACATCGGGGAAGCGGCCGGTCACGGCGTCGGCCATCTCGGCCGCCGTCTCCACCCGGACTTCTTCCACCGCGCCGGGCGGGAGTGGGCGTCGCACCGTGGTGACGAGGCACACCGTCGCACCGCGCCGGGCGGCCACCGCGGCCAGGGCGTAGCCCATCTTCCCCGACGACCGGTTGCCGATGAAGCGCACCGGATCGATGGGCTCCCGGGTGCCACCGGCGGTCACCAGCACGCGCAGGCCCGAGAGATCGCCGGGGGTGAGCACCTGGGCGGCGGCGTCCACGATCCGGGCCGGGTCGGCCAGGCGGCCTGCCCCCATGTCGCCGCCCGCCAGCCGGCCCGACTCCGGGTCGACGACGGCGACGCCCCGCCGGCGGAGCACGGCCAGGTTCTCCTGGACGGCGGCGTGCTCCCACATCTCGGTGTGCATGGCGGGGGCGATGAGGACCGGGGCCCGGGTGGCGAGCAGCGTGGCGGTGAGCAGGTCGTCGGAGATGCCGGCGGCGTACTTGCCGATCAGCTTGGCCGTGGCCGGCGCCACCAGGACGAGGTCGGCGGACTGCCCGAGCCGGGTGTGGGGAATCGGCTCGGCAGCTGCCATGTCGGGGGACACCCCCGGACCCCCGGGGAAGAGGGATGTGCGGGCCGGCTCGGAGGCCAGCGCCGAGAACGTGAGGGCACCGACGAAGCGGGTGGCGTCATCGGTGAGCACCGGGACGACATGGGCTCCGGCGTCGACGAGCCGCCGGCACACCTCGACCGCCTTGTAGGCCGCGATGCCACCGGAGATCCCGAGCACGATGCGCCGGCCGGCGAGAGCGCCCAGGGGATCGCCTACTTGATCGAGCGCTCGACGTCCTCGGGGCGCTCGTAGACGATCTTGCCCGCTTCGATCTCCTCCAGCGAGATCGACAGCGGCTTGCGCGACAGGGAGGTCACCTGGGGCGGAACGATCGTCCCCAGGCCCTCCCCGAGCTGGTTGAAGTAGGCGTTGATCTGCCGGGCCCGCTTGGCCGCCAGCGACACCAGCGTGAACTTGGAGTCGACCTGAACGAACAGGTTCTCCAGCAGCGGGTGCATGAGCGAGGCGCGGCGTTCCATCAAACACTCCTCATCGGGGGACACCCCCGGCCCCGGGGGTCCTGTGACCAGCGAGAATAGCAGCGACCTCACCCACGGCCGTCTCCAGCCGGTCGTTCACGACGACGTGGTCGAACCGGGCCGCCATGGCCTCTTCGGCCTCCGCCTGCGCCAGCCGGCGGGCGATCTCGTCGGGGTCGTCCGCCGCCCGGCCCTCGAGGCGCTCGCCCTGAACCTGCCGGCTCGGAGGCCGCAGGAACACGAGCACCGCCTCGGGGAAGGCCGCCTGCACGGTGAGCGCCCCTTGGATGTCGATCTCGAGGAGGACGTCCTCGCCGTCCGCCAGCCGCTCTTCCAGGGGCCGTCGGGGCGTGCCGTAGCGCCGGCCGTAGACGGTGGCCGATTCGACGAAGTCGCCGTTCTCCTCCCACTTCTCGAACGTGGGTTGATCGAGAAACAGGTACTCCCGGCCGTCGACCTCGCCCGGCCGCGGCGACCGGGTCGTGGCCGAGACCGACAGCCACAACTCGGGCTCCCGTAGACACAGCGCATCAGCCACGGTTCCCTTGCCGACCCCAGAGGGACCGGAGAGGACGAGCAGAACGCCCAGCGGCCTATGGAGGACTGGTCAGCGCTCGAAGTGCTCGAGCAGTGCCCTGCGCTGGTGGGTACCCAGCCCCCGGACCCTTCGGTTCTCGCTGATCTCGAGATCCTCCATGATCCGGCGGGCCTTGACCTTCCCCACGCCGGGCAACGATTCCAGGACGGTGACGACCTTCAACTTGGCGACGGCGTCGTCGCGTTCGCCTTGGGCGATCAACTCGCCGAGGCTCAGCGAGCCAGCCTTGAGCTTCTCCTTCAGCTCCGCCCGCTGGCGTCGGGCGGCTGCTGCCTTCTCGAGTGCCGCCTGGCGCTGGGCGGGGTCGAGCTGCGGCGGGAGGGGCATGACCTTGGGACCTCCGGAGGCGTCAAGAAACCTTTTTCTCACGGGCCCCGGGCGGGGAGGTGTGCGTGGCGGGAGAGGCGACCCACCCGAGCCCCGACGAACCCGGTCAGTATAGGCAGCACACCTGGTCGGGCAACCCGAAGACGCAGAACATTTGCGACTTTCTCCTTGTATTACAAGGCATCACTCAGGCTCGCGGTCAATTCGGCGGCGGCCGCTTCGGGGACGGTGGCGGCGGTCACGGCCCGCCCCACCACCAGCACGTCGGCCCCGGCGAGGAGGGCGGCCGAGGGGGAACCGACCCGGGCCTGATCGTGGGCCGCCCCCCCGGGGAGACGGATGCCCGGGACCACGGCCAGGAGGTCCTTGTCCGCCGCCTTCACCCGCTCCACCTCGGCCACCGAGCAGACCACACCCCCGCAGCCGGCGGCGGAGGCCACCTCGAGGCGGGCCGGGAAGGCGGAGGCGTCAGGCTCACTGGTGAGCACCGTCACCCCGAGCGCCACCGGCGGCGGATGGGCCGCGGCGGCGGCTCCCTCGGCCAGGCCCTCGACACCGGCCCGGACCATGTCGGTGCCTCCCGCGGTGTGGAGGGTGAGGAAGCCGACGCCCAGTTGCCCCGCCACCCGGGACGCCC
>JBOGFO010000094.1:0-2532 GCA_050743445.1 Acidimicrobiia bacterium | reverse complement strand
CCCTCGGCGTTGGGGATGACGGTGGGCTCACCTGCTTCGAGCACCGACACGACGGAGTTGGTGGTGCCGAGATCGATGCCAACAGCCTTGGGCATGGGGTTCAGCCTCCGGTATTCAGGGGTTGTGAAAGGAAACTTGAGTGCGATGATATCAACTTCTCTCCGAAGTCGCGAATTCCCCGGCGGCGCCCGTTCCGGCGTTCCTCCGGAACACCTGGCGTTCCGGAAGAACGCAGGAATGGAGGAGAGCTCCGGTACGTTGCGCCGGTGGACGATCCCGAGTTCACCGAGCTCGACTACTCCGTGGCCGCCGGCGTGGCCCGCCTCCGACTCAACCGGCCCGACCAGCTCAACGCCTTCACCTCCACGCTCTACGCCGAGCTACGGGCCGCCGTCCGCCGGGCGGGCGGCGATCCCACCATCGACGTGCTGGTCCTCACGGGCACGGGCCGGGCCTTCGCCACCGGCGGGGACCTGAAAGAGACACTCACCCGGCTCGAGAGCGGCGATCCCGCGGCCATGCAGCCCTTCTACGACAACCTGCCCTGGGACGACATCCGGAGCTGCCCGAAGGTGGTGATCGCCGCCGTGAACGGGCTGTGCCTGGCCGGCGGGCTCATCGTCGCCGCCTGCTGCGACATCTCGGTGGCGGCCGAGAGCGCGCGCTTCGCCCTCACCGAGGGCAAGGTGGGCATGGCCGACAGCGTGGGCCCGGCCCTGCTCCACGCCCGGGTGGGCACGGCCAAGCTCAAGTACCTGGTCCTCACCGGGCGGATGGTCGACGCCCGGGAG
This sequence comes from Acidimicrobiia bacterium, assembly GCA_050743445.1. Classification (GTDB taxonomy): domain Bacteria; phylum Actinomycetota; class Acidimicrobiia; order IMCC26256; family BP-133; genus CAWBJP01. The sequence continues at coordinate 1,741 of JBOGFO010000094.1, read as the reverse complement.
GCGGAACGCATCGGCCTCGTCACCGAGGTCGTGCCCGACGACCGCCTGGAGGACCGGGTCACCGAGCTCGTGGCCGAGCTGCGCCAGACGAGCCCCGCTTCACGCCGCCAGTTCAAGGAGTACGTGAACAGCCACACGCCCCTCCCCGCCGACCGCGGCATCCCCGTGTTCAGTCCCGAGGCGGTGCAGGCGTTGCGGGCCTTCGCCGAAGGCCGCAAACCTGATTTCGGTCCCTGACTGCCCTACGGGACGATGTAATGACCCGACTGGTCCACTTCACAGAAGACCGGTCGGGCGGCGCAGAGCTCGGCGTGGAGGCGGGCGCCGTAGGCGGCGTCATCCACCGCCACGACCGCTGGAACCACGACCGGAGTCGCCTCCACCACATTCGCCGCGGTGCCGGCGACGTCGGGTGCGGAGCACGCCAGGTCGGCGGCGGGAAGGCACAGGACCGCACCGGCCGGAGCGCCCGGAGGATCCTGGAGCGACAGATCCACGTTCGCCCCGGCCGAACCGGCCAGAGCGGGGAGGGCGACGGCGAGGGCGACGATGGCGAGAGCTCGCTTCACGGTTTGGCACCTTTCGTCCCAAATCGGCGGTTTGATCGGCCCTGAGGTCCCTGTCTTACACGAATTTCGGCGTAACCGCACGTTGTTGATGTGGTACTGCTGGTTATTGTTGTCAGTGATGTTCGTGCGATTCAGTGCCACTGAGATTTCTCAGTGCGCGGCCTTCCATTCCGGGCTCCAGGCGCCGCGGCCGAGATGCCAGCGGTCGGTGCGGTAGGCCATGGCCTGGAAGCTGGCGACCACTGCCGCCGGGTCCGCTTCGGGGGCGACCTCGATCAGGTAGGAGGCGGTCCGGCGGGTCCGGGACCGCTCCCGGGCCTCGGCCACGAGGACGGCATCGGCCGGCACCGGAGCAAGGAACTGCGCCTCGACGGTGAGGGCGACGCACACCCGTCCCCACGAGTTCGACGCCACCGCCAGCGCGGCGTCGGCCAGGGAGAACAGCGCCCCACCGTGGACACCGCCGACGAAGTTGCGGTGGTCGTCCCCGGGGGTCCACCGCAGCCGGGCCCGGCCGCCGTCCCACTCGACGAGCTCGACCCCGAGGAGGGCGGCCAACGAGTCGCGCCGGAACAGGGCGTCGAGACCGTCGCGCTCGGTTCCCATGGGGGTTTCCCTACCCCAGTGGCTAGCATCCCCGCCACTTCGCACGACCGGGAGGCGGCCATGCCACTCGACCCGCAGGCCCAGGCGATGTTGACGGCGATGGAGTCGATGGGACTCCCCGCCTACGCCGACCTGACCCCGGAGCAGACCCGGGAGTCGGTGCTGGGCTTCACCATGCTCATGGGAAGCCCGGAAGACGTCGGCGTCGAGGACCGCCTGCTGCCGGGAGCGGACGGGACCGTCCCGGTGCGGATCTACACCCCGGCCGGCGCCGGGCCCGGGCCCCTGCCGGTCCTGGTCTGGTTCCACCTCGGCGGGTTCGTGTTCGGCAGCGTCGACTGGATCGACCCCATCAGCCGGACACTGGCCAACCGCTCCGGCTGCGTGGTCGTGTCGGTCGACTACCGCCTCGCCCCCGAGCATCCCTACCCGGCCGCCGTCGACGACGCCTGGACGGCGGTGACGTGGGTGGCGGAGCACGCCGCCGAGATCGGTGCCGACCCCGCCCGCCTCGCCGTCGGGGGCGACAGTGCCGGCGCCAACCTGGCCACCGTGGCCTGCCTGAT
>JBOGFO010000093.1:0-3230 GCA_050743445.1 Acidimicrobiia bacterium | reverse complement strand
GGGCAGATCTCGGCCGTGGAGATGGCCCGCTCGGGGTCCTTCAGGCCGTGGCCGGTGAGGGTGCACACCACCGTCTCGCCCCGCTCCACCAGGCCCTGCTCCACGGCCCGGAGCAGCCCGGCCACCGAGGCGGCCGAGGCGGGCTCGACGAAGACACCCTCCAGGGTGGCGAGGAGCCGGTAGGCGTCGAGGATCTCCTCGTCGGTCACGGCCCCGATCGTCCCGCCCGACTCGTTGCGGGCGTGCATGGCTCCCGCCCACGAGGCGGGGTTGCCGATGCGGATGGCGGTGGCGATGGTCTCCGGATGGGCGACGGGCTCCCCGCTCACCAGCGGCGCCGCCCCGGCCGCCTGCCAGCCCAGCATGCGGGGCCGGCGGGTGGCCCGCCCGGCCAGGAAGTCCTCGACGTAGCCCCGCCAGTAGGCGGTGATGTTGCCGGCGTTGCCCACCGGGATGCAGTGGGCCTGGGGCGCGTCGCCCAGGTCGTCCACGATCTCGAAGGCGGCGGTCTTCTGGCCCTCGATGCGGTGGGGGTTCACCGAGTTGACCAGCGTCACGGTCTCCTGGGCGGCCAGCTCCCGGACCAGCGTCAGGGCCTGGTCGAAATTGCCCTTGATGGGGATGACCTTGGCTCCGTGCACGACGGCCTGGGCCAGCTTCCCGAAGGCGATGTGGCCGGCGGGGAGGAGCACGGCGCACAGGAGCCCGGCCCGGGCCGCGTAGGCGGCGGCCGAGGCCGACGTGTTGCCGGTAGAGGCGCAGATGACCGCCTTGGAGCCGTCCTCCACCGCCTTGGAGATGGCGAAGGTCATGCCCCGGTCCTTGAACGAGCCCGTGGGGTTGAGGCCCTCGTACTTGAGGCGGACGTCGAGACCGAGCTGTTCCGAGAGCCGCTCGGCGGGCAGCAGGGGGGTGCCTCCCTCCCGCAGGGTCACCACCGGGGTGGAGTCGTCCACGGCCAGGCGGTCCCGGTAAGCCTCGATGATCCCGGGCCAACCCGGGGTCCGGGGTGTCCCCGAAGGGCCCGGGGTCCGGGGTGTCCCCGAAGGGCCCGGGGTCCGGGGTGTCCCCGAAGGACCCGGGGTCCGGGGTGTCCCCGAAGGACCCGGGGTCCGGGGTGTCCCCGAAGTGGCAGCCATTAGTCCGCCTCTCCCACGACCCGCAGCACCGAGCCCACCCGATGGACCACGTCCAGCGCCCGGACGGCGTGGATGGTGGCCTCGAGGTCGCGCTCGCGGGCCTTGTGGGTGACGAAGATCAGCCGGGCGTCGTCGGCGATCCCCCGCTGCTCCATGGACTTGATCGACACCCCGTGCGCCCCGAAGGCGGAGGCGATGGCGGCCAGCACCCCGGGCCGGTCGGCCACCTCGATGAGGATGTAGAACTGGGACGACATCTCGTCGATGGGCCGCACCCGCTTGCGGGTCCCCGCCCCGATGGTCGCCCCCCGGCTCCCCCCGGCCAGGTTCTTGGCCGCGTCGATGAGGTCGCCGAGCACGGCGGAGGCGGTGGGCATGCCCCCCGCCCCCCGGCCGTAGAGCATGAGGTCGCCGACCGCATCGGCCTGGATGAACACGGCATTGAAGGAATCGCGGACCGAGGCCAGTGGATGGGTGGTCGGGACCATGGCCGGATGGACCCGCACCGCCACCTCACCGTCGACCTCCTCGGCGATGGCCAGCAGCTTGACGGCGTAGCCGAGGTGGCGGGCCGATTCGATGTCGTCGATGGTGATCGACGAGATGCCCTCCCGGTACACGTCGCCGGCCACCACCCGGGCCGAGAAGGCGATGGAGGCGAGGATGGCCGCCTTGGCGGCGGCGTCGAAGCCCTCCACGTCGGCGGTGGGGTCGCGCTCGGCGTAGCCCAGCGTCTGGGCCTCCCCCAGGGCGTCGTGAAAGGAGGCGCCCGACTCGGCCATGCGGGTGAGCACGAAGTTGGTGGTGCCGTTGACGATGCCCATCAGGCGGTGGATGCGGTCGCCGGCCAGGGACTCCCGCAGCGGCCGGATGAGGGGGATGCCGCCACACACCGACGCCTCGAAGAGCAGGTCGACCCCGGCGCCGGCGGCGGCTTCGAACAGATCCCGGCCGAAGTTGGCCAGCAGCTCCTTGTTGGCCGTGACCACCGGCTTCTTGCGCTCCAGGGCGGCCAGGATCAGGCTCCGGGCCGGTTCGATGCCCCCGATCACCTCCACAACCACGTCGACGGAGGGGTCGGTGACCACCTCTTCGGCGTCGTGGGTGAACCGGTCGGGATCGAGCTCGACGTCGCGCTCGCGGGCCAGGTTGCGGACCGCCACCTTGGCGATCTCGATGCGCACGCCGGCCCGGGCCTCGATCTCGGCACCCTGGGTGGCCAGCAGCCGGACCAGGGCGGACCCGACGTGGCCGCAACCCAGCAACCCGACGCGGACGCTCGGTGTGGGGCTTCCTCCCGGCTCGGACATGTCTAGGTCTCCTCCAGAGCCAGCAGGTCGTCGAGGGTCTCCCGGCGGACCACGAGCCGGGACGTGCCGCCGGCCACGAACACCACCGCCGGGCGGGGCACCTTGTTGTAGTTGGAGGCCATGGCGTAACCGTACGCCCCCGTGGCCGGGGTACCCAGGAGATCACCCACCGCCAGCCCTTCGGGCAACTGGGCGTCGCGTACGACCACGTCCCCCGACTCGCAGTGCTTGCCCGCCACCGTGGCCACGAGGGGTCGGGGATCGGCGGCCCGGGTGGGGCAGAACGCCTCGTAGCGGGCGCCGTAGGTGGCGGGGCGGGGGTTGTCGCTCATGCCCCCGTCGACCGCCGCGTAGGTGCGGACACCGGGGATCTCCTTGATGGTCCCGACCCGGTAGAGGGTGAGGCCGGCCCGGGCCACGATGGACCGCCCCGGCTCCACGAACAGGGCCGGGACCCGGCGCAGGCCGGCGTCCCGGGCGGCGTCGGCCAGCGACCGGCGCAGGACACCGGCGTAGTCGGCCACGTCCGGGGGCTGCTGGCCGGCCTCGTAGGCCACGCCCAGGCCGCCGCCCAGGTTCAGCTCCCCCACCCGGGCGCCGGTGATCGACTCCACCTCGGCGGCCAGGCCGACGACCACGGCCATGGCCTTGGCGTAGGAGCCGAGGACGTAGATCTGGGAGCCGATGTGACAGTGGAGGCCGGCGAAGTGCATGTGGGCACTGGCCCCCACCCGCTTGGCTGCGGCCAGGGCGGCGCCGGACCGGGCCGGGAACCCGAACT
>JBOGFO010000092.1:0-9298 GCA_050743445.1 Acidimicrobiia bacterium | reverse complement strand
ATGGGGAAGAGCGTGGTGATCGGCCGGCTCTGGACGATGTGGAAGCCTGAACCATCCTCTGGGTCGACCAGGCACCATTCGATGTCCTGGGGAGACCCGAAGTGCGCTTCGATCCGCCGGCCCAGCTGCTCGAGCTGCACGACCTGCGCATCCGTCAGCGCCGCCTGCTCGGTGACGACCGTTTTGGCGGCGACCTCGCCCTCGCGCACCTTGTAGACGTCCGGGTTCACCAGGCCGGAGACCAGGGCCTCGCCGAGGCCGAAGCAGGCCTCCACGGACGAGACCTTCCGGTTGCCCGTGACGGGGTCGGCCGTGAACAGGATGCCGGCCGCCGCCGGGTGGACCATCTGCTGCACGACCACGGCCATGTGGACCTTCCGGTGGTCGAAGCCGTTCCGCAGGCGGTAGGTCACGGCCCGCTCGGTGAAGAGCGAGGCCCAGCACCGGCTGACGTGCTCGAGGATCGCCGGCGACCCCACGACGTTCAGGTACGTGTCCTGCTGGCCGGCAAATGAGGCCGTCGGCAGGTCCTCCGCCGTGGCGCTGGATCGGACGGCGTAGGGAGTGTCCTCGTCGAGTCGGGCGAGCGCTCCGGTGATCGCCGTCGCCAGATCGTCGGGGATGGCGATCCCTTCCAGGATCTGGCGGATCTCGGCGCTGAGCGCGCTGATCGCCTCCCGGTCGTCCGGCTTCAGGCCCGACAGCCGATCGAGCCGACCGTCGATCGACGGCGCTTCCGCCATGATCCGCTGGAAGGCGTCAGTGGTGACGCAGAAGCCGGCCGGCACGCGCATGCCTTCGATCCTGGAAAGCTCGCCCAGGTGCGCGCCCTTGCCGCCGACGACCGCGACCTGCGCCTGGTCGATCTCCTGGAAATCCAGCACGTAGGTGCCCATCCGCACTCCCATCCGTAGGGGTTCTGGCCTCGGACGGTGGATTGTGCGGCATCACCCCGGTCTTGCCGCAATCCCCCCGGTGCGTTATAAATTAAAGGTGGCAAGGAGTTCGTTCTCCTTGCCACTTCTCTTTTCGTCCGCTGGGGCGTTATACCGAGTTATACTCACGAGGGTGAAGACCGCAGTCTCCATCCCGGACGCGCTGTTCGACGCCGCCGATCGGGCGGCTCGACGACTTGGCCTCTCCCGCAGCGAGCTCTACGCCCGCGCGCTCGAACGGTTCCTCGGCGATGAGCCGGACGAAGCCATCACGGCCGCCCTCGATCAGGTCTACGCCGACGAACAGTCCGCAGTGGAGGACGTCCTGGCGGCGGCGCAGCGGCGCGCCATCGCCGAGCCTTTGTGATCCGTCGCGGCGACTTGTGGTGGGCTGACCTCGGGGAGCCGGGAGGGTCGGCGCCGGCCGTGCGCCGGCCTGTCCTTATCGTCTCGAGCGACGGCTACAACCGCAGCCGGATCGCCACGGTCGTGTGCGTGGCCGTCACCTCGAACCTGCGTCTGGGGGCCGCCCCAGGGAACGTGACCCTCACCGCCGGGACCGGAGGCCTGCCGAAGGACTCCGTCGTGAACGTCTCCCAGGTCGTGACGCTGAACAAGTCCGACCTCGCCGAGCGCGTGGGCAACCTCGACCGACGGACGCTTCGGACGATCGAGGCCGGCCTACGGCGCGTGCTCGGACTCTGAGTCTGGTGGACCCTCGCTCAACCGACCGTCTGCGCCGCGTCCCGGTCGGTCCTCAACCGGTCGGCAGAGCCAGCAGGATGTCAGCGCCCTCGGCAGGATTCGAACCTGCGCACACGGCTCCGGAGGCGGTTTCGACCGCTCTTCGTGACCAGGGAAGAGGCGTTGAAATAAGGCTCTGACCTGGACTGTTACCTCTCGTCGGTTCTCGCCGCGTCTCAGGGTTTCTCCACATCCGACGGACTTTTCACGGACTGTGGGAGGCCCTTTCGTGAGCGACAGTTACTCTGTGGTCATGGGCACGCACCGCGCTCTGGTGGAGGCACACCGCCAGGAGATCACGGAACTCGCTCGCCGACACCGGGCGCGTTCTATCGCCGTCTTCGGGTCGGTAGCTCGAGACGAGGACCGTGCCGACAGCGACATCGACTTCCTCGTCGAGTTCGAGCCTGGGAGCTCCCTGTTCGACCTGGTTCATCTCCAGGACGACCTCGCCACGCTGTTGGGCTGTGAGGTCGACGTCGTGTCGGTCGGCGGCCTGAAGGCTCGCGACAAGCACCTCCTGGAGGAAGCAGTCCAGTTGTGAGTCGATCGGACGATCAACGCATCGCCGATCTCCTCGACGCGGCTGTCGAGCTCGCCGCCATCGTGAGCCGAGGTCGAGTGGCATTCGACTCCGACCCGGTCCTCCGTCGGGCGTCTGAGCGACTGCTTGAGATCATCGGCGAGGCGGCGAACGGCCTCGGCGAGCACACCACGGCCCGCTACCCCGACGTTCCGTGGCGGGACATCACCCGGCTGAGAATCGTTCTTGCCCACCACTACCACCGCGTCGACCCGTCCCAGGTTTGGGCAATCGTCGCCGAGGAGGTGCCGGTCGTTGCCCAGGCGCTCAGGGAGTTGTGAATCAAAGCATCTCCACCGCATCCCTCAGGCGCCGGTCTTAGGTGAGAGACCGGGGCCGACGGCTTAGCCGCCGGCAGCTGGTCCAGGTTGGCCGGCTCCCACCCCGGGCACAGGTCGAGGTCGTAGTCATCCGGCTCCCACGTGCGATCCCTCCAGCCGACTGTTGCCAACCCCCACTGACCAGGTGCGTTGCCCAGGATGCATCCGGCTGGCCACGTGAGCCGATCCGTTGCCCACTCTGTGCCAAGGCCTCGTGGCGACGGCATCGGCGCCGGGAGGTTTGGGCTGCACAATGGGGTGGTGGGGAGATACTTCTCGTGTGCCTTGCTCGCGTTCCTCGTTGGCCTCGTGGGCTGCGATGACGGCTCCTCCGATGATGCTGCGGGGAAGGCTCCCCCAGCTCCCGACACGTTCTTCGCCGTGGTGGGCTTTGACACCAGGATCGTCGAGGTCGCCACGGCGACAGGTGAGGTGCTGCGTACCGTCGTCGACCTGAGTGACTCGGAAGCCACTGGCGGGCAGGAACCGGATTCCATCGGATCGCTCGACGTCGACGCCGATCGGAACACCCTCTACTTCGCAGTGGGACTGTCCGGGCCGCTGTACCGGCTCCAGCTCCCGGACAGTTCTCCGGAGCGCATCGGAGACGGCAACGGGATCACCGTCAGTCCCGACGGTCGACGACTGGCCTTCGCCAGGAGACGGGACCTTGTGGTGCGTGACCTGCCCGGCGGCAAGGAGAAGGTCTTCGAGGGCTTCATCGGCGACCTCGGCGGCCGCCCCGGCGCGTGGGCTGCCGATTCCCGCACGCTCGCCGTCGAGATCGACGGGGCCGACGTCACCCACGTGGTCGTCCTGGACACCGCCACCGGTGAGACCACCGAGTTGAAGACCCGAGCCGGCGACCCCCACAACTACACCCCCACCGCAGGATGGTTCCGCGCCTCCGACGGGCTGCTCGCCGTCGTGTGCTGCACCAGCGGTGAGATCGACCCCAACGCCCCTTCGACGACACCTGAGCTCGTCCTCCACGACTCGACCACCGGCGAGGAACGCGACCGCAGCCCGCTCCGGCTGCCCGGCGGGGGCTACGACTACGACTTCTCCCGCACCCACCAGCTACTCACCTCGGACGACGCCGTCTACTGGCGGTCCGATCGCGAAATCAGCCGTATTCCTGGCATCGCTGGCGCGCGGCTCGCCGTCTGGTAGCGGCTGGGGCAGCAGGAACTGCGGTCAGACGCTCGGCCGGGCCAAAGTGCGGCGGGGTCCAGGGCTGGTAGCGAGCGGCTACCTGCAAGTCTGCCGCTGCGACGTGGTGGCCCCGGTTGCCGTGCAGCGCCACCTTGGGCACAGGGACGTCACCACCACGATGAACGTGTACGCCGGGCTGTTCCCGAACCGCCTCGACGAGATCGCCACCGCCCTGGACGAAGCTGTACCAGGCGGCGCAGTCCGCTGGCTGACGCAGCGGAAGGTCGTTCTCAGGCGGCGAAGGCGAGGACGGTCAGGACGATCGTCCCGTCCTGGTCGATGCGTTCGATCCTGGCCTCGAAGGGCCGGCCTTCCCCGTCCGCAACGAGGATGGTCTCGCCCACCACCGGCTCCCGGTCCTCTTCCCAGTCGCTCATCGCCGAGTACACCCGGCCATGGCGGAGTTTGGCGAAGGTGAGGTCAGCGGCCAGGACGGGCATTTCCACAGGTTTCATCGTACGCCTTCGTCGGCCGCCCCACGACGGGGATCGAACAGACGAAGGGCACGCTCATACTCGGGCGCCAGGTGCTCCCGCAGGGCCCGCCGATCCGATCGAGACAGCTCGTCGTACGGCCGGGTGCCGGTGGGGTAGGCGGCGACGACAACACGACGTGACGGTCCGAGAACGGGATCAACTCGCCGTCCTCTTCGATGTCGGTGCCGATCACGTCATATCCGAACGAGCGGATCGCGCCGGCCGTGGAGAGCCCGTAGCTCTGCCAGAGGACGTCGGAGAGCATCCTTTGGGCATCCGCCTCATCCTCGATGAGGAAAGCCGAGACGCAGACCGCGCCGCCGTGCTCGTAGCCCGGGAGCGCCCGGTACAGGCGGGAGCTGATCAGGGCCAAGCGCAGGGCTTGCGCGACATCGGTGTCCTGACCAAAGCGCACGAGAAGCTGCTGGGCGTCACCGACGTCGCGGTCCGGGCGGTAGATGACCCGTCTGGTTGGCATACCGCGAGCCTGGTCGGCCCACGGCACTCCCAGGCGGCATTTCGATCCTGTCGACCCGGGGCTGCGGTCCGGCCGACGGACACGCGCTGTCCGCCGGTGACGGACTTTTGACGGACTCTCCAGCGGCGACCGCCGCCGGGCCCGTCCAGATGTGTGCCCTGATCAGCGGTGATATCAGCGCCCTCGGCAGGATTCGAACCTGCGCACACGGCTCCGGAGGCCGTTGCTCTATCCCCTGAGCTACGAGGGCGGATCGCCGTCACGATAGCGCCACCCGCCTGTGGGGCTACCGGTTCCGCGGCCCGCCACCAGCCGTCATCCTCCGGCGCGGTAGTAGGGCGACCCGCGCAGCATCCAACGGCGGACGAGCGGCCGCAGCCCCCGGACGGCGTGCCGGCGCCAGCCCAGGACGCCCACCAGCTGCTCGAGGTAGTCGTCGTAGGTGTGGCGCTGGAAGGCGAGCAGGCGCTGGCTCTCCTCCGTGTCCATCCAGTCGGTGTGGTACGGGGTGGTGGAAAAGGCGCTCTCGGGCAGCATCCCCACCCCGACCGCCTCCAGCCCCCGGGCCATGAGCTCCCGCTGGTAGACTTGGCAGGCGCGGCCCCCGCCGATGAGCAGGGTGCGGCCCCACACCTCCTCCTGGTCGAGGGCGTTCACCAGGGCCAGGCCGACGTCGTAGGTGTGGACGAACTCGATCCGGTCCGACAACGGCACCTCGAACATGAGCGGGTCGATGGAACCCAGGAGCTGGAGAGGCAGGACGGCCCCGAAGCGCAGGATGCCCACGGGAAGGCCCGACTCCCGCAGCATCCGCTCACCCTCGGCCTTGTGGGCCGTGTACGGGTCGGTGATCTGGATCGGGTCGTCGACGGTGCGGGGCGGGTCCAGGTGCTGGGTGCGGCCGAAGAGGGCGATCGTCGACGCGTAGAGGATGCGGGCCCCGCCCTGGGCCCGGGCGGCGGCGATGATGTTGGCCGTGCCGCCCACGTTCACGGCTTCGGCCAGGGCGGGATTGCGGTCGCTGGCCGGCGGGATGATGGCGGCGAGGTGGATGACCGCCTCACAGCCGGCCATGGCGGCGGCCACCGCCTCGGCGTTGCGGAGGTCGCCCCAGCAGGCCCGAGCCGACAGCCTGGCCGCCGTCCTGTGATTGGCCTTGCTCGGCACGTCGAAGCACACGACTTCGTGGCCTCGCCCGTCGATCTCACGCAGCACGCTGGTGCCCACGTTGCCGAACGCGCCGGTGAGAAGAACCCGCATGACCCACATCCTCCCCGCCCGGGCCCCGGCCCCCGGCCGCGTCCGCTACCGTAGAGGCCAGGCTCTTGGGAGAGAGCACAGAGGGGTAGGGCATGGACGGTATCTTTTTCGCACACGCCGGTGGGTTGGACGAGATGGCGATCGTGCTCTTCCCCATCATCGTGGGCGGTGGCGTGTGGCTGATGACCCGCCAGAAGGACACGAAGGCGAAGCCGCCGCCCGACTACCGGGCCTGATCGGCGTCCGGCGGTCCGGAATGCCCCGGACCGACACCAGGAGACGCCTGTAGCATGCCGGGCATGGTCCCGGCGACCGTGCTCGTGGTCGACGACGACCCTGTGATCCTCCGTCTCCTGGAAGCGAGTTTCGAGATGGAGGGCTTCAACGTCGTCGGCGCTTCCGACGGCCTCGAAGGCTTGGAGACCGCCCGCGCCGTCCTTCCCGACATCGTGGTGCTCGACGTGATGATGCCCCGCATGTCCGGACACGAGGTGGCCACCGCCCTGCGGGCCGACCCCCGCACGGCCCGCATCCCCATCATCTTCGTCACCGCCCGGGCCCAGTCGAGCGACGTGGAACGGGGCCTCGAGCTCGGGGTCGACGACTACGTCACCAAGCCGTTCGACCCGCTCGATCTGATCGCCCGGGTCAACACCGTCCTGGCCCGCAGCCGCACCCAGTGAGCCGGGATTGATCCGCGACGACCTCGCCGCCGCCGTGCGCGCCGCCCTGGCCGCCGCCGGCCTGCCCGATCCCCCGGGCGGGGTGGAGCTCACGCCGCCCAAATCCCGGGAGCACGGCGACTTCGCCACCAACGTCGCCCTCCAGCTGGCCAAGGCCGCCGGCCGGCCCCCCCGGGAGGTGGCCGAGGCGGTGGCCGCCGTCCTCCTCGAGGCGCGGCCCGCCCACCTCGATCGGGTCGAGATCGCCGGCGCCGGATTCCTCAACCTGCACCTCGGGCCGGGGTGGCTCCACGACGTGCTCTCAGAGGTGGTCGCCCAGGGCGACGCCTACGGCCGCAACCAGTCCCTGGCCGGGAGGAGCATCAACCTCGAGTTCGTCTCCGCCAACCCCACCGGGCCGCTCCACGCCGGCGGGGGCCGCTGGGTGGCGGTGGGCGACGCCATCGCCAACCTGCTGGCCGCCTGCGGAGCGAGCGTGGAGCGGGAGTACCTGCTCAACGACGCCGGTACCCAGCTCAACCTCTTCGGGGCCTCGCTCCTGGCCCGCTACCAGGGCACGGAACCGCCCGAGGGGGGCTACCAGGGCCCCTACATCGACGACATGGCGGCCCGCATGCGGGCCGAGCTGGGCGGAGCCGAAGTCGACCTGGAGGCGGCCCGGGAATGGGGCTACGCCGCCGTGGTCGAAGAGGTGAAGGCCGACCTGGCCCGCATCGGAGTGACGTTCGACACCTGGTTCTCGGAACGGACCCTGCACCAGCGGGGCGACGTCGCCGACGTGGTCGGAGCCTTGCGGGACAAGGGGTTCGTGGACGAGCGCGACGGCGCCACCTGGCTGCGGGCCACCGACCTGGGCGACACCCGGGACCGGGTGCTCATCCGCTCCGACGGGACCCCGACCTACCTCTGCGCCGACCTGGCCTACCACCGGGACAAGCTGCGCCGGGGTGCCGACCACCTGATCGACATCTGGGGTGCCGACCACCACGGCCAGGTGAAGTCGATCCAGGTCGGTATGCAGGCCCTGGGGGCCCCGCCCGGTACCCCGGAGGTCATCCTCGGCCAGCTCGTCTCCCTGCTGCGGGGTGGGGAGCCGGTGCGCATGTCCAAGCGGGCGGGCGAGGTGATCACCCTGGCCGACATCCTCGACGAGGTCGACCCCGATGTGGCCCGCTTCACCTTCCTGCTCCAGGGCATCGACACCGCCCAGAGCTTCGACCTCGACGTGGTCACCGCCCAGTCGATGGAGAACCCCGTCTATTACGTGCAGTACGCCCACGCCCGCATCGCCGCCATCGGCCGGATGGCGGCCGAGCGGAACGTGGAGCGCCGGCCCCTGGCCGAGGTCGACCTCGGCCTCCTGGTCGAGGTGGAGGAGCTCGACCTCCTGCGGTCCCTGGCCGCCTACCCCGAGGTGGTGGCCGACGCCGCCCGCCTCCGGGCGCCCCACCGCCTGGCCACCTGGGTGCGGGAGCTGGCCGGCCGCTTCCACCGCTTCTACCGGGAGCGCAAGGTGCTGGCCGCCCCCGACCCCGAGCTGGTGCAGGCCCGGCTGTGGCTGGTGGAGGCCTGCCGGATCGGCCTGGCCGATGCCCTCGGCCTCCTCGGTGTCTCGGCGCCCGAGCGCATGGACCGGGACCCGGAGGAGCCCGGGGAGGCGGACGAGGCCGGGGAGGCGGCGTCCCCGGCGTGAGCTCGCCCGACCCGCTCGACCTGTCCCTGCTGCCGGAGTCGGCCTCGGTCATGGCCGACGGGCGCCTGCGGGTGGCGGGCGTGGACGTGGGCGACCTGGCCGACCGCTACGGCACTCCGCTCTTCGTCTACGACGAGGAGCACCTGCGGGCCCGCTGCCGGGAGTACCGCAAGCACTTCGGCGACGGCGTCGCCTACGCCGGCAAGGCGTTCCTGTGCAAGGCGATGGCCCGGCTGGTGGACGAGGAGGGCCTCCACCTCGACGTGGCCACCGGCGGCGAGCTCCACGTGGCCCTGGCCGCCCGCTTCCCCCCGGAGCGGATCGTCTTCCACGGCAACAACAAGTCGGTGCACGAGCTGGCCGGCGCTCTGGCCGCCCGGGTGGGCCGCATAGTCGCCGACTCCGACGCCGAGCTCGACCGCATCGAGGCCCTGGTGGGGGAGGAGGGGCTGTCCGCTCCCCGGGTGCTGGTGCGGGTGACCCCCGGAGTCGAGGCCCACACCCACGAGTACATCGAGACGGGCACCGACGACTCCAAGTTCGGGTTCCCGGCCCGCACCGGCGCCGCCCTGGCCGCGGCCAAGCGGGTGGCCGCCTCCGACCACATGCACTTCGCCGGCCTCCACGCCCACATCGGTTCCCAGATCTACGTCCTCGGCTCGTACTCGAAGGCCACCGCCGTGGTCGTGCACCTCGCCGCCGAGGTGGAGGCGGCCACCGGCTCCCGGGTGGAGGAGCTGAACCTGGGCGGGGGCCTGGGCGTGGCCTACGAGGGCGGCCAGCGCCCGCCCGAGGTCGCCGACTACAACGGGGTCCTGCGCCGGGCCCTGGCCGACGCCGCCCGCGACGCCGGCCTGCGCCGGGTCCCGGCCCTGTTCGTGGAGCCCGGCCGGTCCATCGTGGCCCGGGCC